>NZ_JBEZJP010000006.1:0-57945 GCF_040653175.1 Actinomadura sp. NPDC048032 | reverse complement strand
CCGCGATCCCGATCGCCGACAGCAGCGCACCGATCGTCGTCGGGATCAGGCACACCAGCAGCGACACCAGCACGATCCCGGTCACCCCGTCCGCGTTCAGGGCGAGGCTGTCGCCGACTCCGGGGTTGATGGCCCTGGAGAAGATCGCCAGCGGCTGCAGCGTCGCCACCGCCAGCAGGAAGATGACCGTCAGCGCGGTGAGCAGGATGTGCAGGGCGATCTCGTTGGGGGTCTTCTGCCGGCTCGAACCCTCCACCAGCGCGATCATCCGGTCGACGAACGACTCCCCCGGCCGCTGGGTGATCTTCACGACGATGCGGTCCGAGAGCACCCTGGTCCCGCCCGTCACCGCCGAGCGGTCCCCGCCCGACTCCCGGATCACCGGGGCCGACTCCCCCGTGATCGCCGACTCGTCCACGCTCGCGATGCCCTCGACCACGTCCCCGTCACCGGGGACGACCTCCCCCGCCTCGACGACGACATGGTCGCCCTCCCGCAGCCGCGTGGCGGCGACCGCCTCCTCCCCGGCCCGCTCCCGGCCCGGCGTCCAGTCGAGCAGGCGGCGGGCCACGGCGTCGGTCTTCGCCTTGCGCAGCGAGTCGGCCTGCGCCTTGCCGCGGCCCTCGGCCACCGCCTCCGCGAGGTTGGCGAACAGCACCGTGAGCCAGAGCCACACCGCGATCGACCAGGCGAAGACGCTCGGGCGCAGGCCGGCCAGGACCGTGGTGAACACCGCGCCCACCTCGACGATCAGCATGACGGGGTTGTGCCACAGCGTGCGCGGGTCGAGCTTGGCCGCCGCGTCCGGCAGGGATCTCAGCACCTGCTTCGGGTCGAGCAGGCCGCCCCGTGCCCTGCCGCCCCGGCGTTCCGGCGGCCGCGGCGAGGGGCCCGTCGAACGGCGGACCCGCGCGGTCATGCGTGGATGCCTTCGGCGAGCGGTCCCAGCGCCAGCGCGGGCAGGAACGTCAGGGCGACGAGGACGACGGTGACGCCGACGACCAGCCCGACGAACTGCGGCCGGTGCGTGGGCAGCGTGCCCTCCGAGGCGGGGGCGCGGCCCTGCCTCGCCAGCGACCCCGCGAGCGCCAGCACGAAGACCATGGGGAGGAACCGGCCGAGGGCCATGCAGAGCCCCAGTGCCGTGTCGTACCAGAGGGTGCCGGAGGCCAGTCCGGCGAACGCCGAGCCGTTGTTGTTGGACGCCGAGGTGAACGCGTACAGCACCTCCGACAGGCCATGCGGCCCGGGGTTCAGGATCCCGGCCCTGCCGTCGCCGGTCGCCATCGCCGCTCCCGTGCCGACCAGCACCAGGATCGGGGTGGTCAGGAAGTACAGCGCGGCGAACCTGATCTCCCGGGACCCGATCTTCTTGCCCAGGTACTCGGGCGTGCGGCCCACCATCAGCCCCGCCACGAACACGGTGACGACCGCCAGGATCAGGATCCCGTACAGGCCCGAGCCGACGCCGCCGGGCGCGACCTCGCCCAGCATCATGCCGACCATCGCCATCATGCCGCCGAGACCGGTGTAGGAGTCGTGCGCCGAGTCCGTCGCGCCCGTCGACGTCATCGTCGTGCCGGTGGCGAAAGCCCCGGAGTCCGGCACCCCGAACCGGGTCTCCACGCCCTCGGTCGCGGCGCCGATCGCGGTCGGGACCGTGCCGTGGTGCATGAGCTGGAAGACCTGCATGAGCACAACGCTGACGATCGCCAGCGCCGCCATCACCGAGACGAGGGCGTAGCCCTGCCCGTTGTCGCCGACCATCCGGCCGAACGTGCGCGGCAGCGAGAACGCGATGACCAGGAGCAGGAAGACCTCCAGCCAGTTCGTCCAGGCGGTGGGGTTCTCGAACGGGTGGGCGGAGTTGACGGCGTAGAAGCCGCCGCCGTTCGTCCCGAGCAGCTTGATCGCCTCCTGGCTCGCCACCGGTCCGCCCGTCAGCGTCTGGGCGCCGCCCGCGATCGTGCGCACCACGTGGTGCGCCGGATCCCAGAAGTTCTGCACCGCCCCGCCGGCCACCAGGACGAGCGCGGCGAGGAACGCGACGGGCAGCAGGATCCGCAGGGTGCCGCGGAGCAGGTCGACCCAGAAGTTGCCCACGTGGTCGGTCCGCTTGCGGGCGAAGCCCCGCACCAGTGCGACGGCGACGGCCATGCCGACGGCGGCGGACGCGAAGTTCTGCACCGCCAGGCCCGCCATCTGCACCAGGTCGCCCATCGTCGACTCGCCCGCGTACGACTGCCAGTTGGTGTTCGTCACGAAGCTGACCGCCGTGTTCCACGCCTGACCCGGCCCGACCGGCGGGAACCCCAGGCTCAGCACCAGGTGGTTCTGCAGCCGCTGCAGCCCGTAGAGGAACAGGACGCCGACGGCCGAGAACGCCAGGACGCTGCGCGCGTAGACGGGCCAGGTCTGCTCGGCGTCCGGCGCGACCCCGGTCAGCCGGTAGACGATCCGCTCGACGCGTGCGTGCCGCGTGCCGGTGTAGACGCGGTACATGTAGTCGCCCAGCGGCCGGTACACCGCCGCCAGAGCGAGGACGAGGGAGGCGATGAAGACGGTTCCGGCGGCGGTCGGGCTCATCTAGAAACGCTCCGGGAAGAGCAGGGCGATGATCAGGAAGACGGTCAGCACCGCGGCCAGCACGAGACCGATCGCGTTCTCGGCCGTCACAGCCTCTCCAGTCCCTTCACCACGAGGGCGAGCAGGACGAAGACCGCCACCGTCAGCAGAACGAACACGACGTCGCCCATGGTCGTCTTCCTTCCAGGAGCGCATGAAGCAAAGCGCCCGCTCGGGGAGTTTTGGCGGAACTTGACGGCCTCTTAGCGGCCGGGCCGGGTTCAGGGACGGCCGTCCGGGCGGCCCTCGCGGCCGGCGAGGAGGCGCAGGCGGGCACCGTCCTCGCGTTCGCGCTCCTCCAGGGCGGCCTCGATCTCGGTCAGGGCGGCGCGCAGCCGGGGAAGGCGGCGGCGTTCGATCGCGCGGACGCGCTGCCGCGTGGCGGCCACCTCGGCGTCGACGGCGGCCGCCGCCGCGGTCGCGGCGGCGTGGGCGCAGGCGGCTTCGAGCGCGGCCCGGCAGGCCCGCCGCGCGGGCGCCACCGCGGTGCCGGACGGCGACGGCGCGAGCCGGTCGGGCAGGTCGAAGACGATGCGCCGGGGGTAGGTCACGCCCATGAGGACGGTGTGCTCCACGGTCAGCTCGGCCCGGTCGCCGGTCGAGGCCAGGGGCAGCACCCGGCGCCCGCCCAGCAGCGTGGCGCGGTTCAGCAGCCTGTCGGCCTCCCGGCAGCGGCGCTCCCAGTCCTCGCCCGTGGCGCGGGCGAGCCGGTGCAGGCCGTCCTGCTCGTCCCGCAGGATGCCGAGCTTGCGTTCCAGCAGGTCGATGGCGGCTTCGGCGGCCGCGATGCGCCGGCGGTGCCAGAGGCGTCCCGCGCGTCCCCGCGGCCCCGTGCTCACCGCTCGCGCCCGAGGTGCTCGTCGATCGCCTCGGCGGGCAGCATGGTGAGCTCGCGGCGCGGCAGTGCCGCGAGCGCCCGCCATGCCAGGTCCAGGGTCTCTCCCAGCGGGCGGGCCTCCGTCCTGCCCTGCGAGATGAGGGTCTGCCGGCAGGCGCGCTCGAAGTTGAGGTAGTGGCGGTCGGTGTCGCTGAGGGCGCCGGCCCCGACGAGCTCGCCGAGTTCGCGGGCGCGGCGCGCCCCGGCGAGCGCGGCCGTCGTCTGCGCGGCGACGTCGAGGTGGTCGGCGCGGGTGCGGCCGGGCCCGGCGGCCTTGCGCATGAGCCGCGACAGCGACTCCAGCGCGTCGACGGGCGGGTACACGCCGAGCGCGTGCAGGTCGCCGGACAGGACGATCTGGCCCTCGGTGATGTAGCCCGTGAGGTCGGGCACGGGGTGGGTGATGTCGCCGCCGGGCATGGTCAGCACGGGGACGAGCGTGACCGATCCGGGGCGTCCGCGGACGCGGCCGCAGCGCTCGTAGAGGGAGGCCAGGTCGCTGTAGAGGTAGCCGGGGTAGGCGCGGCGCGCGGGGATCTCGCCGCGGGCGGCCGACACCTCGCGCAGCGCCTCGCAGTAGGACGTCATGTCGCCCATGACCACCAGGACGTGCCGGCCCTCCTGGAAGGCCAGGTGCTCGGCCACGGTCAGCGCGATGCGCGGAGTGACGATCCTTTCGATCACGGGGGCGTCGGCCAGGTTGAGCAGCAGCACCAGCTCGCCGGACGCCGACCGTCCTTCCAGGGTCTCCCGGACGGCGGCGGCGTCGGCGTGGGTCAGGCCCATCGCGGCGAAGACGACGCAGAACGGCTCGTCGCCCGCCGACGCCTGCGCCGCGATCTGGGCGGCCAGTTCCAGGTGCGGGAGGCCCGCGCGGGAGAAGACCGGCAGCTTCTGGCCCCTGGCGAGCGTGGTGAGCGCGTCGATGGCGGAGACGCCGGTCAGCACCGGCTCGGCGGGCGGCTCGCGGTGCACGGGGTTGAGGGGGACCCCGGCGACGGGGGCGGCGGCGCCCAGCACCGGCGGGCCGCCGTCGAGCGGCTGCCCCATGCCGTCGCAGACCCGCCCGAGCCAGGCCGTCCCGACCGGGACGCGCAGCGGCGCGCCGCTGAAGGTGACGCGCATGCCTTCGGTGCTCATGCCGCCCGTGCCCTCCAGCACCTGCACCAGGACCCGGTCGCGCGCGGTGTCCAGCACGAGCCCGTGGCGGTCGTCCTCCGCCGCCTCGCCGTCCGCCGCGTCCCCGTCCCGTCCGACCCGGATGTCGGCGAACTCGTCCCACCCCACGTCCCCGGCGCCCGTGACGACCACGAGCGGTCCGCGCACCTGCGCTATGCCGGTGTAGGACGGTCTCGGCCAGTCGGTCACCGCAGGCCGTCCAGCCTGGCCAGGACCGCGTCCCGGCGGTCGCGGACGTCCGCCGGGGCCGGGGCGTCCTCGCGGGCCCGCACGAGGGGCGAGTAGTCCAGATCCTCGATCGCCGACACGGCGACGCCTCCGCCGACCAGGTCCTGGCACCGGTCCGCCACGGCGATCACGGCATCGGTCAGCGCGGCGGTGCGCTCGGGGGTGCAGGACGCGTCGGTGGGGCTGAGGGCGCTCTGCTGCAGGACGCCTTCCCGCAGCAGGCGCCCGGCCAGGAGCGTCACCCGTTCGGCGGCGGGCAGGGTGCCGGTGCCGACGAGCTCGGCGAGGGCGGTCAGGCGGTCGGCCTCCGCCAGCAGCCCCGACGTGCGCGCGCGGCGGCGCGCCCACTCGGGGTCCCCGGCGTCGGCGTGGGCGCGGGCCACGGCCGGGACGTCCCGCGCGAAGGAACCCGACCAGGACACCGCGGGGTAGTGCCGCGAGTACGCCAGATCCTTGTCCAGGCTCCAGCGGGCCCGCACGAACCGCTCGGTGTAGGCGGTGACGGGCTCGGTCATGTCGCCGCCCGGCGGGGACACCGCGCCGATGACGGTGACCGACCCCTCGGCGCCGCCGCGCGTCCGGACCCGCCCCGCGCGCTCGTAGAAGGCGGCGAGCGCGGACGGCAGCGCGGCCGGGTACCCCTCCTCGCCGGGCAGCTCGCCGGCCCGCGAGGCGAACTCGCGCAGGGCCTCGGCCCAGCGGGAGGTGGAGTCGGCGATGACGACGGCGTCCTTGCCCTGGTCGCGGAAGTACTCGGCCACGGTGACGCCGCTGTGCACGCTCGCCTCGCGGGCCATCATCGGCATGTTGGAGGTGTTGGCGATGACCACGGTGCGGTCGGCGAGCCGGCCGCCCGTGCGCGGGTCGTCCAGCTCCGCCAGCTCTTCGAGCACGTCGGCCATCTCGTTCCCGCGCTCGCCGCACCCGACATAGACGATCACGTCGGCGTCGCACCACTTGGCGACCTGCTGGAGCAGCATCGTCTTGCCCGTGCCGAAGCCGCCGGGGACGGCGACCGTCCCGCCGAACGGCACGGGGAAGAGCAGGTCGATGACGCGCTGGCCGGTGTGCAGGGGGGCGCCGGCGTCCAGCCGCTCGGCGTAGGGGCGCGGCCGCCGGATCGGCCAGTGCTCGGCCCGGTCCGCGTCCGCCCGCACGGCGCGGGCCGAGGGGTCGAGCCAGACCCCCGCGCCGCTCAGCGGGCGCAGCAGGCCGTCGAAGACGCCGCCGAGCAGGTGCGCGCCCAGCGGCGCGGACAGGGCGCGGCCGGTCGTGGCGGCGGGCGCGCCGGGAGCGAGGCCGCCGGTGTACTCGTAGGCCTGGACGGTGGCCGCGGCGCCCTCCAGCGCGACGATCTCCCCGGGGAGGCGGGCCGGGCCGAGCTCGACCACGTCGTTCATCGCGGCGCCGCGCATCCCGGCGGTCTCCACGAGGGGCCCGTTGACGCGGGTCACCTCGGCGCCCACAGGTCCGCCACCTCCGTCCCGAGGGCCGCCAACGCCCGGTCCGCCAGGGCGCCCGCGGACAGGTCCAGCTCCGCGTCGGGGACGCGGGCGACCAGACCGCCGCCGCCCGCCCGCTCGACCCGCGCGCCGGATCCGAGCAGCGCCCGGGCCCGCGCCGCCAGCGCCGCCCGGTTCGCGGGGGCGTCCGGGCCGTCGAACAGGGCCCGGACCTCGCCGCGGACCCGGCGGCGCAGTTCCTCGTAGGCCCGCCTGCGCGCGCCGAGGACGATCGACCGGGACTCCGCGCGCGCCCGGGACCGCGCCGCCGCAGCGGCCAGTGCCCCGTCGGCGCGTCCCTCCGCCCGCGCGCCGTCCAGGATCCGGGACGCCTCGGCGCGGGCCTCGTCCACGATGGCGGCGGCGTCGCGCTCGGCACCGGCGACCAGGCGGGCGGCCTCGACGCGGGCGCCGTCCGCCAGCGCCTCGCGCACCGGGGCGAGCGCGCTCGCGATGCCCTTGCCGCCCGTCACGGCGGCATCACCACGGTCACGACCCCGGGACGCCGGCGGCGCGCGTCCCCCAGGACCGCGGCCGCCGCGGGCGTCAGCACGACCACGGCCGCCCGGTCGCCGAGCGCCTCCCAGGCGGACCGGACCTCGCCGGGGCCGTCCGCCGGGCTGACCAGCGCCCCGGCGAGGCCGTAGCCCTCCACGCGGGCCCGCTCCCCCAGCACGGCGACGCGGCCTGCGGCGGTCATGCCTTCCCGATCAGGATGATGCCGATGATCAGGCCGTAGATGGCGATGCCCTCGGCCAGCCCGACGATGACCATCGCGCGGCCGAACAGCTCGGGACGCTCGCTCAGCGCGGCGAGCGCCGCGGCGCCGGTGTAGGCGACCGCGACGCCCGCGGCGATCGAGGCCCCGGCGACCGCGATCCCCGCGCCCACGAACGGGGCCCAGTTCGCGGCCGCCACCTGCCCGGCCGCCATCACACCCGTGGACACGGAGCGTCCACCTCCTCTGCCGTCATGCGAATGTGCCAGGGCCGGAACGGCCGGCCCTGCGTGGTGAAGAGCCGCGAGAACAGCTCGTAGTACTCCAGCCGGAGCGCCTGCACCCCGGCGACGAGCGCCTCCAGGGCGAACGTCAGCGACGTCCCCAGGACGAAGACGGCCGCGGCGGCGGCCCGCGCGACGCCGCCGTGGTGCCACAGCGCGGCGGTCCCCGTCCAGACGACCGCGGCCAGCGCGGCATGCGTCAGGCCGAACGCCGCCAGACGCGCGAACGACACCACGTTGGCGCCCAGCCGCACGACCAGGTCGAACAGCTCCACGACCGCTTCGACCGCGCCCGTCCCGCCGCCGCCCGCCCTGGCGAGGAAGCCGGCGAGGGCGAGCGCCAGCCCGAGGACCGCGACGGCCGCGCCGGCGAGGGCGGCGGCGGGCCGGTGGAGGTAGCCGCCCGCGGCGAGGGCGCCGATCCCGACGAAGACCGAAGCGCCGGAGATGCCCGAAGGCTCGTACAGCGCGGCGGACCAGCCCCCTTCCCTCCACCGGTTGACGATGCCCAGCGCGTAGGCGCCGGCGAGCAGCACCGCCCCGAGACCCACCGCGGAGACCAGGAGCTCTACCGGGCTGTCGAGCGGCGACAGCCACAGCCGCGGGACGACACGGGTCGGGCCGAAGAACTCCCCGTACAGCACGCCGAAGACCGTGCCGGTGGCGCCCGCGCCCAGCAGGAACGGCCACGCCCGCCGCCAGCGCGTCGGCCGGCGCGGGCGGCCCGCGAGCAGGGCCGCGGCCGCCGCCATCAGCATCAGCCCGTGGCCCGCGTCGCCGAACATGATCCCGAACATCAGGACGTAGGCGGCCCACGCGAGCGGGGTCGGATCGAGGTCGGCGTACGGGACGGGACCGTAGGTCGCCACCAGCGGGACGAGGGAACCGCGCAGGCTCTCCCTGCGGTCCTCCCCCGCCAGCAGGGACGGCGCCTCCACGCCGCGCGGGTGCGGCAGCCGCACCAGGGCGGCGCCGACCTCGGCGAGCCGGGCGGCGAGCGCCGCCTGGGCCGCGCGGGGCGTCCAGCCGACGGCCGCGGCCACCTGTCCCTTGCGGACCGCGGCGGCGGCGCGCTCTCGGAGCCGGGCTTCGCCTTCGAGCAGCTCGGGGCGGTTCCACTCGGCCAACCGCCGCGGATCGGGAGCCGACGGCAGGACGGCCGGTTCCAGACCCGCGGCCTCCGCCCGCCGCGGCGGACGTGCCGTGTCGTCGCGTGCGCCCTGCGGGCGGCGTCCCGGATCGAGCTCGACCACCCCGGCGTCCGCCACCCGCGCCAGGGCGTCGCGCAGCGCGTCGGCGGGTGCCACGACCGCGACGCGCGCCATCCGCACCGGCCGCAGGCCCTCAGGCCACCTCATCGTAGGCCTCCACCGGTCCGCCGCCGAGCGCCGCCGTCTCCAGCGCGGCGCGCACCCGCCGGACGTCGGCGGCCATCACGGCCACCGCGCCGACGACCGGGCCGAGGCCGAACGCCGAGCCCCGTAGCAGCGCGCCGCCGTCCTGCTCCAGCCGCCGCCAGCAGCGCGTCTCGGCCTGCCAGAGGTCGGCCGGGTCGTCGATGCCCTCCAGGGCCCAGCGGACGCCCCGGGGCAGCCGATCGGCCATGGCGGGGACGTCGGGCGCCTCCACCGCCGCACCGCCGAGCAGCCTGCGAGCCCGTACGAGGGCGGCTTCGGGCAGGATCCTGCCGTCGCCGAACCGCTCCCCCGCGACCAGCACGGCCGCCGCCCCCGCCGCCCAGGCGCCCGCGTGCGTACCGAGCCCGGAGACGCGCGAGGCCCACGAGAGCCGGAGGAACAGCCTGATGTCGTACGGATCGGCCTCCCCGGGGTCGCCCCAGGGCGTGGCGGCGAGGCGCTCGCGCACCGCCCCCGCGTCCGGGGCGTCCGCCAGCGCCGGCCATGCCGTCGCGAGCGCGCCGAGCGCGTACGGCTCCTCGGCGGGCCGCCCCTCCAGCCGCTGGAGCAGGCCGTCGATCCCGGCGATCTCGAACCATCCGGCCAGGGCCCGGAGGGCGATCACGCCGCGGGGCGGCAGCCAGCCCGCCAGCACGCGCAGATCCCAGAGCAGCGACTCCGCGACCGCGTGCTGCGCCGCGTCCAGCGTCGGCCCGGCGGGAAGCCGCCTCCCGTAGGGGGTCGCCGCCAGGCTCGCGAGCGCCTCGGCGAGGGAGCCCGCCCGCGCGATCGCCCTGACCCGCGCGGGGCCGAGCGCGTTCCGCGCGAGCGCCCGGGCCCGGACCTGGCCCGCGACGTACCCCGCGCTCACGGGGAGGCCCTCGTCTCGTCCAGGAAGCCCGCGACGAACCCCAGGGCGCGGGCCGCCAGTCCGTCCAGCCGAGTGGCGGCGACCTCCCGGATCCGCCCGGCTTCGTCTTCCGCGGCGACGCGCATGGCCCGCACTTCGTCCTCGACGGCCCGCAGAGCCTGGGCCGCGGCCGAGGCCCGTTCACCGGGCGCCGCGGTCCGCGCCTGCTCCACCAGGCCGGCCGCCTGCTCGCGGGCCGACCCCGTGAGAGTCCGCGCGAGGTCGTGCGCCGCCGCCAGGGTGCGCCGCCGCTCCTGCTCCGCTTCCTCCAGCCGGGAGAAGACGGGCTCCAGCTCGTCCTCCACGGCCCGGGGCTCCGAGGGGACGGCGGCCGCGGCGCCCGGTGCTCCGGCAGGGCGGAAGCGCTGGAGAAGGTCGTGGAGTGCCGGCACCGTGCCTCCCCTGGACTCGCCCGCTCGGTCCCCTCATCCCCGGTGAAGGCGTCGCGAGCCGACACGGCCGGATGCCCCCTTCGCAGGACGAGTCCCCTCCACACCGGCGCACAAACAGCTATTTTCCGATCACAGGGAGTGACTTTCCCGTGGGCGCGCTCAGCCGGGCTTGGAGGCCGCGACGGCGTGCGACGCGCCGGGGATCCCCCGGGTGCCCCGCAAAGAGGCGCGGTCGGCCATGAACCGGATCACCTCGGCCGGGATGTGCCGACGGCCGGGCATCTGCCCGGCACCGGGAGCGGAGCGCAAGGGAAAAGGGGTTTCGGCCACAGCCGGAACCCCTTCCCGGAGAATGGCGCACCTGCATCGCCGCCGGCGGGGCAGGCCAGTGCCAGTGTGGCGCGCGTTTCTGGCGCGCCGCTGTTTCCGCCATCGACTGGAACGCCCGGTAATGCGCGAGCGCCTTCCGAGGGGTCAGGACGGGCCGGCCCCTCAGAAGGCGCTGTCTTCCGCCTCCTCGCCGTCAGCGGAGGAGGGAATGGCGGCGGATCACCGGGAGCCGTTCCCAGAACCGGCCGAGCCCGAGCGTCCTTCCGGCGTCGGCGAGCGCGGCGGCGATCAGCAGGGCGGCGTAGATCCAGTGCATGTCCATGAAGGGATTGGTGTCCGGCCACAGGGACGCCGCCCACAGCATGACGAGCAGGACGGTGCCGCCGATCGCGGCGAGGCGGAGGCAGATCCCGAGGAGCAGCGCGACGCCGAGGCCGCCGAGCCCGAACATGAACAGGGCGTCGACCTGGAACTCACCCGCACCGGCCTGACGTGGGCGGTCACGGCCTACACGCTGTTCTTCGGAGGCCTGATGCTGCTCGGCGGACGGCTCGCCGACGCCTTCGGCGCCCGGCGCATGATGCTGGCCGGCCTGTCCGTCTTCACCGCCGCCTCCCTCGCCACCGGCCTCGCCCAGAGCGGGACGCTGCTGCTCGGCGGCCGGATCGCGCAGGGCGTCGGCGCGGCGCTGCTGTCCCCGGCGGCGCTGTCCACCGTCGCCACCACCTTCCACGGCCCCGAACGCCACAAGGCCCTCGGCATCTGGGGTGCGCTCGGAGGAGCCGGCTTCGCCGCGGGCGTGCTGCTGGGCGGCGTCCTCACCGCCGGCCCCGGCTGGCGCTGGGTGTTCTTCGTCAACGTCCCCGTCGGGCTCGTCCTGCTGGGCACGCTGCCGGCGGTGGTGCGCGGCCGCTCCGGCCGGCCCTCCGGGCAGCGGCTCGACCTGCTCGGCGCCGGCACGGTCACCGCCGCGACGGCCGCGTTCATCTACGGGATGACCAACGCCGGCGACGACGGCTGGTCCGGCTCCGGCACCCTCGTCCCGCTGGCCGCCGCCGTCCTGCTGTACGGCGCCTTCGGCTGGATCGAGCGCGCGGCAAGGACCCCGCTGATGCACGTGACCATGCTGGCCCGCCGTCCCGTGGCCGCCGGAGCCTTCCTCATGCTCGTCGCCTCCGGGCTGCTCATCTCCCTGTTCTTCCTCGGATCCCAGTACCTGCAGCACGCGCGCGGCATCAGCGCTCTGGAGACGGGCCTGCTGTTCCTGCCCGCCGCGCTCGGGACCGGCGTCGGAGCGCATGTCGGCGGACGGCTCGTGGGTTCCGCCGGCACCCGTACGGTCGCCGCGGCGGGCCTGGCCCTGGTCGCCGCCGGCGCCGGCCTGCTGACCGGCCTGCCGGCGGACGGCGGAGTCGGCCTGCAACTGCTCCCGGGCCTGGTGATCGCGGCCGCGGGCGTGGGGCCGGTGTTCGTCGCGGCGAGCGCCTCCGCCCTGGCCCACGTCGAGCACTCGGAGGCCGGCCTCGCCTCCGGCGTGGTCAACACCTTCCACGAACTGGGCGCGGCGATCGGCGTGGCGGTGGCGTCCACCGTCGCCGCGGCGGGCCTCGCGGACGTCCCTTCCATCGACGGCTTCACCACCGCGTTCACCGTGTTCGCCGTCGCCGCGGCGGCCGCCGCCGTCGTGTCCCTCTGGCTGGTACCGCCGGGCAAGCCGCGGATGACCGGGGGCCCGCACGCCCACTAGCTAGGTCAGGGGGCCGGTGGCGACGGTGATGGTGCCGCCGGGGAGCCAGCTGGTGCCGGTGTGCGCGTGTTGCGCCGGGGCTCTCGACGGCATGAACGTGACCAGGGAGGCCGCGTACAGGCGGGGCGGGCCGTCCGTTCCCCCGGGGCCGCGCCAGGCCCGGTAGCCGGCGGCGGTGGGCGTCTCGTCCGGGAAGCGGGCCCTCAGCTCGGCGGCGTAGCGGAGCGGGTCCGGGTCGCGCGGGGAGAAGCGCAGCGGGAGCATCTGGGCGGCCGGGATGGCCAGCAGCGGCGCGCTGAGCAGCCAGGGCGCCAGGTAGGCGCCCTGGCCGCGCAGGGTTCCCCGCGCCATCCGGCGGAGGACCGCGTCCGCGCTCGACCAGCCCGGGACGAGGATGACCGGACGGTCCGCGCCCGCGGCCGTGACCGTCAGCCCGGCCCGCGCGCTCGCCTCCCGGACGACCAGCGCCGCGGCCCGCGACCGGGGCGACCCGTCCCCGACCAGGTGGACGGAACGCACGCCGCGGCCGGCGAGGAACCCGACCGTCGCGCGGAGGGCCGCGGCGTCAGCGACGTCGAGCCGGTCGGCGGGGCACGGCACGGCCGTGTCGCCGCCCGCGACGAGGACGCCGAGGGCGGCGCTCGCGCATTCCGGGCCGTCCGTGCGGAGTCGCGGCGACGCGGCCGGGCCCTGCCCGGTGTCGACCGCGAGGGAGGCCGTCCGGCCGCCGGCCGCCAGGCGGATCCGGCTGCGGCCGGGCGGGAGCCACACCTGCCGCCACGTTCCCGGCGCGCCCGGCATGCGCGCCGTGGCGCCCGCCGGGCCGCGGGACGTCCCCACCGAAACCGGGCGGTCGCCGGTGTGGACGAGGTTCCAGCCGGGACGCTGCGGAGTCACCAGGATCGGCAGGCGCTCCCCGGCCAGGTCGACCTCGCGCAACAGCGGAACGCCGGGGGCGACCCGGTCCCGGACGACCGTGAGCGACCCGCCCACGGTGAGCACCCCGAGCGCGGCGGCCAGCACCGTGCCCGACGCGACAGAGCGCCGGGGGTGCCGGAGCGCGCGGGGCGTCGCGAGCGCCACCGCGCCGAGCGCCAACGCCACGAGCACCCGGTCCACGGCCACCAGGTATCCGACCGCGGCCACGGCCGCGACGACCGAGACCAGCACGGTGACGCGGCGGGACGGCGGGCCGACGCGCGGCCGGAGCAGCGCGGCGCCCGCCACGACGGCGGTCGCGAGCAGCGCGGCCACGCGGATCGCCGTGGTCGCCCAGCCGCCGTCCGGCACCGCGCCGTGCCCGCCGTGGCCGCCGTCCGCCCACGCCGGGGAGGCGAGGAGCGGCAGCAGCGCCGCCGTCCCCGCCGCCACCCGCCGGACGTCAGCGGACGTCGGCATCGGAGACCGCGAACAGGACGCCGTGCGGCCGGGCGTCGCCGGTCTCGCCGTGCGGCCACGCGGCCCGGTTGAACTCCACGCACGGGCGGCCGGTGTTCTCGTCCTTGAAGCCGCGGTCGATGGAGAGCTGCTGCCGCGGGGAGATGTTCACCATGCAGACGCGGTGGTCTCCGTCGAACGGCGACGCGGCGACGAAGTAGTTCGCCATGACGAGCCGCGTCGGCTGCCGCGTCTCCTGGTAGTAGCCGCCGGGCCCCTGCCGGAAGTTGTCCAGCGCCGCCCAGTGCGGGCCGCCGGTCGTCGGGTCCTCGACGGGCAGGACGCTCACCAGGGACGGGCAGTCGGGCTCGGCGCCGCCGCGCGTGACCTCCTCCATGGTGTCGATGTTGCACCGCGCCTGCTTGCCCGCGCCGACGAGCTTGCGGATGTCCAGCACGTACACCATGCCGGTGTCCTTGCCGCCGGACGACTCGTCGCCCCGGCGCATGACGACGTGGTACAGGTAGCGGTCGTCCGCGCTGGTCTGCAGCCAGGAGCCGCCGTCCATGCCGACGCGGTTGTCCAGCTCGGGGGCGAGCCGGGTGAAGGCGGTCGTGTCGTCGAAGACCTCGCGCCACGTCGGCTTCGGGTCGGTGATGTCGGGGGTGTAGTAGATGGACGCCCCGCCCATCGTCGAGACGAACCCGCCCCGGTGGTGGCGCTCGTTGGTGAGCGCCGTCTCCATCACCACGCGCGGCTCCTCCTCGATGAGGAACGGTTCCTTGCGCGGGCCGTCCGGCAGGTGGGAGACCGACAGCAGCCTGGGCCGGTCGCGTTGCGCGATGTCGTAGATCCGCACGGTGTCGCGGGCGATGTAGAAGTCGGCGGACGGGATCAGCATGAGGCTCCGCACCTCGGCGAAGTCGCTGGTGACCAGCCGGTTCAGGTCCTCGCGCACCCGGATTCCGTGCGGGTTCGCGCAGGTCGGCGGGTCCACCTGCGGGATGCTGTGGCAGGTGTCGGGCTCGGCGGCCTCCGTCGCCGCCGGGTACTCGACCCGCACCCGGCCGCTCTGGTCGATCCGGAGCACCTCGCCCGGGGTGCCGGCCGCGCCGTTGCCCGTCCTGACCTCACCGTGCGTGTACGTGCACGGCCCGGGGACGTTGGGACCGCCCATGTAGGCGCCGTAGACGGTGCCGTCCTTCAGGGTCGTGAAGGCGTCCGGGGCCGTGCCGCAGGGGGTGTCCGTCGCGGTGACGACGCCGCTGAGCTTGATCTGGGGAAGCCTCGCGACGTCGAACACGTAGGTCGTGTCGCTGAGCAGCCCGCCGGCGTACACCTTGTCGCCCTTGTGCCACACGTACTGCATGTGGTGCGGCTCGTTCTGCAGCAGCGGGCCGATGGTCGCGGTGTTGACGACCTTGCCGTAGTCGCGGGAGCCCTTCGTCGCGTCGATCACGGCGAGGAAGTCGGGGTCGGCGGAGCCCTCGACGTCGGACTTCCGGTGGGCGGCGTGGCCCGCGGCGCCCACCGGGCCGCCCGGGACGCTCGCGTCGCCCGTCCAGAC
Source organism: Actinomadura sp. NPDC048032 (assembly GCF_040653175.1). Lineage (NCBI taxonomy): Bacteria > Bacillati > Actinomycetota > Actinomycetes > Streptosporangiales > Thermomonosporaceae > Actinomadura > Actinomadura sp. NPDC048032. The sequence continues at coordinate 42,812 of NZ_JBEZJP010000006.1, read as the reverse complement.
CAGCAGCCATTCCTTCCGGTGGCCCTGGCCGTTCGTCCGGACGATGTGGTTCGTGACGGTGTAGGTGGTGCCGTCGCGCCCCTTGACGCTGGAGGTGCTGACGACCACGTCGCCGGCTCCGGCGTCCGCCCCTGCCACGGGCTGGAACGCGACCAGGCAGGCGGCCGCCGCCGCCAGCGCGATGAGAACGATCAACCTTCGGCGCAGTTTCGAGAACGGTTCAATGCCGACCATGGGCTTGTCCCCCGTGTTTCCGCAGGCGGGATCGCCGATCGGCGTCAATTTACTATACTAATTATTAGCCATCCAGAGTCGGACGCGCGGCACGCCGACCCCGGGACGGAAGGGCGCGCGGATTGCGTCCCGGCCGCGCGCGAGCCCCTGGACATGAAGGATTTCCGCGTCCGGGCCCGTCGTTCCGCAACGGTGTTGCCGGCGGTTCGGCCGACCCTCCGCCAAGCCCCGGCTTCACGCGTGCCGCCGCGCACGGCCAGGAAGCTCACCTCGAACTCCGCAGGCAGACGGCTCCCTTCAGACCCGCTGGTCAGCGCATATATGGTCGCGCCGACCGCCGTCCGGCGGCCCGCCCGGCGATTCCACCATCCCACCGACGCGGAGTGAACTCAGAAGTCAATGTCCCGCCGCGTTCTCGGCGCCCACCACCGCGCAACATCCGGAAACCCGCCCACCGATCGCGCCGCACCTCCCCGCCATTCCCCATAAGAACTGCTCCCGGCACGCGACTTCGCTACAAAATCTGCTAGCTGACCGAATCCGGCCGCCGTCCGAGGTTTGGGTTAAGCGCTTCGACGGATGCGCGGGTCGGGCGTCCCGCTCGGCGGCGCGACCCGGGGCGCCACCGATTCCAGGGCGCTGTCGATTCCGGGGGCGGGCGTTCGTGTAGAGGGTGACGGGCCCCGACCGGGCGGCCCGCACTACAAGGAAGGACCGGGCCGATGCGTTCGATCAGCGTCACGATGTTCGTCTCCCTCGATGGGGTGGTCCAGGGCCTGGGACGCCCGGACGAGGACACCCGCGACGGGTTCGCCCAGGGCGGCTGGGGCCCGCAGTACAACGACGAGGTGATGGGCCGCGAGATGGCCAAGGGGATGGCCAACGCCGGAGACATGCTGTTCGGGCGCCGGACGTGGGAGGACTTCCTCAACGCGTGGGGACGCGCCACCGACGGCAACCCGTTCAGCACGCACATGAACGCGGCCACGAAGTACGTGGTGTCGAAGACGCTGGACGACGCGGACGCGTGGGAGAACTCGATCCTCCTGCGCGGCGAGGCCGTCGAGACGGTGGCGGAACTGAAGGCCCGGCCGGGCGGGAACCTCGCGATCAACGGCAGCGCCTCGCTGGTCCGGAGCCTGCACGCCGCCGGCCTGATCGACCACTACACGCTGCTGATCCACCCGCTGACCCTGGGCTCCGGCAAGCGCCTCTTCGAGGGCCCCGCCCCGCTGACCGAGTTCGACCTCACCGGCAGCGTCACCACCCCCAAGGGCGTCATCATCGCCCACTACACCCGCCGCTGAGACAGATCTGGGGGGTGGTGGGGGTGTGGGGGGTTGGTTAGCTTTTGGGCTGGCCGCTCGTGGTTAGGAGACCCATGCTCCCTGCGGAAGCGTCTGGTCGGCGTCGGGTGGGTGCGGGGGGTGGGGGGCCGGCGCTGGCGCTGCTGTGCGGGTGCCAGCTCACCCTGGTGGTCGACGCCTCGATCGTGAACATCGCGTTGCCCAGCATCCAGCGGGGGCTCGGGTTCGGCGACGCCGGGCTGTCGTGGGTGGTGAACGCGTACACGCTCGCGTTCGGGGGGCTGCTGCTGCTCGGGGGGCGGGCCGGTGATCTGCTCGGGCACCGGCGGGTGTTCGTCGCGGGGGTCGGGGTGTTCACCGTCGCGTCGCTGGCCGGAGGGTTCGCGGTCTCGCCGGGGTGGCTGCTGGCGGCTCGGGCGATGCAGGGGGCGGGGGCCGCGTTCGCGGGCCCGGGCGCGCTGGCGCTCATCGCGACCACCTTCCAGGACGCGGAGGGCAGGAGCCGGGCGCTGGCCGTGTTCTCCATGGTCGCGAGTGTGGGGATGGTCGCCGGGCTGGTGCTCGGGGGCGTCCTGACCGCGTGGGCGTCCTGGCGGGCCGTGCTGTTCGTCAACGTGCCGGTGGGCCTCGCGATCGTGCTGCTCGTGCCGCGGGTCGTGCGGGAGTCGGCCAGGCAGGAGGGACGGTTCGACGCGGGCGGGGCGGTCGCGTGCACCGCCGGGGCGACGCTGCTGGTGTACGGGTTCATCCGCGCCGCCGAGCAGGGGTGGTCCGGGGCGCTCACGGTGGGCGCCTTCTGCGGGGCGGCGGCGCTGCTCGTGCTGTTCCCGGTGGTCGAGGCGCGGGCGCGGCAGCCGATCGTCCCGCTGGGGCTGTTCGCCGACCGGGACCGGGTGGGCGCCTTCCTCATGCGGTTCCTGCTCACGGCGGCCATGAGCGGGATGCTGTTCTTCCTGACCCTCTACGTGCAGGGGGTGCTGGGGTACGGGCCGCTGGCGACGGGGTTCGGTTTCCTGCCGACGACGATCGCGCTGATCGCCGCCAGCCGGGCCGTGCCCGGGCTGCTGCCCCGGTACGGGCCGCGGCCGATCATGGCGGCCGGGACCGTGCTGTGCGTGGCCGGGATGGTGTGGCTGACGCAGGTGTCGCGGGACGGCACCTACGTCGCGATGATCCTCGGGCCGGTGCTGCTGTTCGGGGCGGGGACGGGCCTGGTGGCGGTGGCGGCGACGTTCACGGCGATGCGGTCGGTGCCGCCCGGGGAGTCCGGGGCCGCCTCGGCGCTGCTCCAGAGCATGCAGCAGATCGGCGGGTCGCTGGGCGTCGCCGTCCTGGTCACCGTGGACCACGCCGGTTCGTCGAAGGTGGACGGCATGCGGGACGCCTTCACGGCCGGGGTGGCGTTCACCGCCTGCATGCTTCTGGCGCTGGCCGCCTTCCGCTCTCAGGGACGTTCCGGATCGCAGAACTGAAGGCGCAGCTCGCAGCCGTAGCGCCGGCCCGCCGCGTCGGGCAGCCACGGTTCGTCCAGGTCCGGGAGGAGTTCGGTGAAGACGACGGGGACGTCGTCGCCGGCGGTCGCGCGGGCGGCGCGCAGCAGCGTGGCGAACGAGGAGACGTACCGGGGGCCGGTGAAGTCGACGTAGACCGGTTTGACCTCCGTGCCGACCTTGGCGAAGACGCGTTCGGGCATGCCGAGGGAGCGGCGCAGGCGGCGGGCGGCGAGGTACTCGCGGGGGCCGTGCGCGGGCGCGACGGCCGTCCCGCCGACGGTCGTGCGCCAGGTCTCGCGGGCGACGACGAGCCCGTCCAGCGTCAGGCGCGGGTGGTGGGGGCCGGCGCCGGCGAGCTTGAACGCCTCGGCGCCGAGCCAGCCGAACAGCAGCGCGAACACCTCGCGGAGCGGGCACCGGAGCCCGTCCGGCCCGGTGACCTCCAGGGCGCCAGCGTGCTCGTGCACGGTGAGCGCGACCAGCGGCAGGACGCGGGCGGGGTCCGCTCCCGGCGCCGGGGCGAAGGCGAGCTGGTGGTCGGTGACGCCGAGGACGGGGGCGATGCGCGCGGTGTACTGGGGCCACCAGGTCGGGTACAGCGGCCGGAACTGGGGGCCGATGTCCTCGGCCGCCGCGGCGCGCAGCCGGCCGGGGTCGGGGTGCCGGTCGGCGAAGACGGCGCAGTCGAGGGTCGGCCACGCGGTGTGCATCTCGCCGAGGACGAGGGTGAACTTCCCCGCCGCCATCGCCTCGGGGCCGGCCGCGCCGAGGCACAGGTCGGGGCTGTGGATGCGGGCCCCCGCCCAGCCGGGACGTTCGGCGGCGAACAGCCGGGCGGCGGGATCCGCCAGGTCGGCGGCGGTGAAGGCGAGGCGGCGCTCGTCCGGCGCGCCGTCCAGGCCGAACAGCGCGTTCCAGCGGCGGGCGAACTCGGCGGCGACCGCGTCGGCGGGGCGGTCGCGCCCGGTCAGCAGGGTCTGGGCGGCGTCCCAGAACGCCGGCATCGGCACGCCGCGGGCGCCCGGTTCGAGCAGGTCGCAGTACACGTCGCGGAACGCGGCGTCGTAGGCGTCCGCGAGGGTCGCCGACAGCCAGCGCGCGGCGGGCAGGAGGACGGACCCGAACGGGCCGGAGAGCGCGTCCAGGAGCGGGCCGCCGAACGTGACGTCCAGGTCGCGGACGGTGTCCTCGTAGCAGAGCCGCCGTCCCGCGTACATCTGGCCGCTGCGCCGCTCCGGCTCCGCCCCGGTGACGGCGGTGAACTCGGCGTCCAGGCGTTCCAGCGCGGCGGCCAGGGCGTCGGCGTCGCCCGCCGCGGCGGCCACGGACGCGCGGGCGCGGTCGAGCCGGGCGAGTCCGGCCAGTGCCCGTTCCCGGGCCCGCGGCTCGGCGATCGCGGCGAGGGTGTCGCGGAGCACCCGCTCCGCCCGCGGGTTGTACGGCATGTTCACGCCCCGCCAGACGATCCCGTCCTCGACCAGCCGGTCCAGGGCGGCGGCCAGGTGCGGACCGGGGGCGACTTCGGCCGCGGGCCGGGTGCCGTCGCAGCGGGACAGCACCTCGGCTTCGGCGGTGGTCAGGTGCCGCGGGTCCTCTCCCGGCCGCAGGACGTCCTCTCCCCGGACGAGCAGGTGCGGGTGGACGCCGACGGGCAGCCACGGCGCCACGTCCGGGTCGTCCAGGAGCGCGGCGACGTAGGCCTCCAGCGCCCAGAACTCGTAGTCGACCTTGCGGGACCGCAGCAGTCCCCCGCCGGGCCTCGCCTCGACCGCGTCCGCCGCCTCGGGGTCGATCGTGCCCCAGGCGACGGGGCCGAAGAACCCGGCGGTGTCGTTCTTGCCGCAGTAGCGCTGCCAGTAGCGGACGAGGGTGTTCTCGCGCCCCCGCCGCTTCTTGCGCTCCAGCCTCGGGTTCTTCCCGGGCCGGGCGGCCGGGCCGTCGGCGAGACGTGCCAAATGCACCGCGGCGGTGGGGTTCTGCCATGTCACCGCCTCGCGGAAGAGCGGGTCGGCGGCGATCTTCGCCGCGGCGCGGCCCGCGTCCGCCAATGCGGCGTCCATGGCCTGCGCGAATTCGGTTTCTCCGGCGATGCCGTCGAGAAAGGCATCGGCGGTCGCGGCGCATTCCGGCGCGGCGAAAAGCGCGAGCCCGTCCGCGGGGAATCCGGTGGAGCGGATCAGCACATCTCGCCAAACCGACCATCGCGTTCCGGGTAGCGGCACCGAGTGCCGTCCGTCGCCCACTGCGATCTCCCTCCGCCACCGAAACGGCTCTCGCCCCGCGAAGAAGATCAACATAATGTGTGATTTGTTTGCCGTCACTCTCCGGAGGTCCGCACATGCGCTGCGACGGTCTGTTCCTCGCCGGGCTCGCCCACCGGATTCCCGAGGCGGTGGACGTGGACGGGGCGGTGGACGGCGGCCGCTACGACGCCGACGACCGGAGGGCCGACGGGTACGCCTCCGTCGCCGTGGCCGCCGGCGAGGCCCCGCCCGAGATGGCGGCCGCGGCGGCGCGCCGCGCGCTGGAGCGGTCCGGGATCCCGCCGTCCGCCGTCGCGCTGCTGCTGCACGCGTCGGCCTGGTTCCAGGGCGTCGACTACTGGCCGGCCGCCTCGTACGTGCACCGCGAGGTCCTCGGCGACGCGGGTCGGCACGCGCCCGCGCTGGACGTCCAGCAGATGTGCGCGGGGGCCCTCGGCGCGCTGGAGCTGGCCGCCTCCTACCTGGCCGCCGACGCGTCCCGCGCGTCCGCCCTGGTCACGACCGCGGACCGGTTCACCGACCCCGGGTTCGACCGGTGGCGCGGGGACGTGCGCGGCATCGTCTACGGGGACGGCGCCGCCGCGGCGGTGCTCGCCCGGGAGGGCTTCGCCCGGCTGCTGGCCGTCTCGACGGTCGTCGACACCGCGCTGGAGGGCATGTACCGCGGCGACGAGCCGTTCGCCTCCGCGCCCGGCCGCCCGGTGGACGTGCGTGCGCGCCGCTCCGCCTTCGCCGCGCACGCCAGGGCGCTGGTGGGGAGCCTCGCGGAGCGGACCGCCTCCGGCCTGACCGAGGCCGTCGGCCGGACGCTGGACGAGGCCGGGCTGAAGATCGCCGACATCTCCCGGTTCGCCTTCCCCAACGTCGGCCTGCACGTGCTGCGCACCCGGTACGCCGAGCCGCTGGGCCTGGACGTGGAACGCACCACCTGGGACTGGGGCCGCCGCACCGGCCACGTCGGCGCGGCCGACCAGCTCACCGGCCTGACCGATCTGGTGGAGTCCGGGCGGGTGGGGCCGGGCGACCGGGTGCTGCTGGTCGGGATCGGCGCCGGGTTCGCCTGGACGTGCGCCGCCGTCGAGATCGTCGAGCGTCCCGCCTGGGGCGGCTGACGCGAGCCGCTCCCACGTCAGGCGCTCACCGGCGCCCCCACCAGCGTGCCCGCCGATATTGCGGAGCGCTGGCCGTCCCGGCCATCACGACCCCGCTCTGTTATGTCATGACGTCACAAAAAAGACGAATCAATCCTGTTCCTCTCTTGATGGTTCCACTTTACGGAAGATCATGTTTTTATGTTCCCGACCAGCTTGTGCCGGTACACCCCGGAAGGTCGCGGTTTTGCCAATGAAGGTGCTTTACATCACCGGTTGGTGTCGCAGCGGCAGCACCATGCTGGGCAACGTCCTCGCCGAGGCCCCGGGGATCGTGCACGTCGGCGAACTGCGTTTCCTCTGGCTGAACGGGGTTCTCGGAACGGGCAGCAACGGCAGGTGCGGGTGCGGGCTCGGCCATCGCGAATGCCCGTTCTGGTCGGCGGTGCTGGAGGAGGTCCGCCCGCCCGGGACGTCCCTCGAACGGCACGCCGCCGAGGTCGTCGCCTGGCAGGACGCGTACCGGACCCGGCACACCTGGCGGGTGCTGCGCGACCCGCCGCGCAACGGGTGGCCGGACGCGCTCGCCGCCGCCTACCGCGCCATCGCCCGGGTCTCGGGCGCCCGCGTCATCGTCGACAGCTCCAAGTTCGCCTCCGACGCCGCGCTGCTGGCGTCCCTGCCGGGCGTGGAGGGCCGCTACGTCCACCTGATCCGCGACCCCCGCGCGGTCGCCTGCTCGTGGCTGCGGCCCAAGGCGTACACGGGCCGCCGCTCCGCGCTGAACAGCACCTGGCACTGGACCGGCTTCAACCTGGCGGCCGAGGCGGTCGGCCGCGCGCACCGGGACCGCTCGCTGCACATGCGCTACGAGGCCCTGGTCCGCAGCCCCCGCGCCGCGGTCGGAACCATCCTGGACCTGCTCGGCCACGAGGGCCCGAACCCCGTGGCCGCCGACGGGACGGTCGAGCTCGGCGGCAACCACACCGTCACCGGCAACCCCAACCGGTTCGGCCGCGGCCGGACCCGGATCGAGGAGGACCGCAGGTGGCACGCCGCGCTCCCGCGCTCCCAGCGTTCCGCCACCACGCTCATGGCGCTCCCGCTGCTGCACCGGTACGGCTACGAGAAGAGGGTGTGACGTGGACCTCGGACTGGACGGAAAGGTGGCCCTGGTCGCGGGCGGGTCGGCGGGCATCGGCCTCGCGATCGCCCGCGACCTGGTCCGCGAGGGCGCCGCGGTGTCGATCGCGGGCCGCGACCCCGGCCGGCTGGCCAAGGCCCGCGACGCGATCCGCGCGGACCTCGGCGCGGAGGTCGGCACCCGGGCGCTGGACGTGCGCGACACCGGGGCGGCGCGGGCCTGGGTGGACGACGCCGCGGCCGAGCACGGCGCCGTCCACATCATGGTCACCAACGCGGGCGGGCCGCCCGCCGGGCCGACCGGGGCGTTCGGCCCGGACGACTACCGCGCCGCCCTCGACCTCGCGATGGTCTCCCACATCGGGCTCGCGCAGGCGGCGCTGCCGCACCTGCGGGAGGCCGGCTGGGGCCGGATCCTGATGGTCACCAGCGAGACGATCCGCGACCTCATCCCCGCGTTCGCGCTCTCGGGGATCGTGCGGACCGGGCTCGTCGGCTACGCCAAGACCCTGGTGCACGAACTCGGCCCCGGGGACGTCACCGTCAACGTCCTCGCGCCCGGATACACCGCGACGGACGCGCTGCTGTCCGGCCTCACCGGCGAACCCGAGGCGGAGACGGCCCGCGTCGCGCGGGAGGCGGGCATCCCGCTCGGCCGGGTCGCCCGGCCGGAGGAGGTCGCGGCGGCCGGGGTGTTCCTGCTGAGCGCCCGCGCGAGCTTCGTCACCGGCACCGTCCAGGTCGTCGACGGCGGCCGCTCCCTGGGGGTCTGACCATGTCCGAGATGCCGGTGCCCGACGTGCGCATGATGCTGGACGACCCCGAGCTGACCCGGCGCAGCCCGGGCGAGGAGTTCGCGCTCGCCCACGCCCGTCACGGGCCGGACGCGGCGGTCGAGCTGCGCGCCTCCATCAGCGACCTGTTCCCGCCCGCCAAGCGCCGTCCCCGCCTGACCGTCCGGCACCTGCTCCGCAAGGCCGTCGTCGGCGCCGACGAGGTCACCGTCTTCACCGAGCGGGCGGAGAACACCTCGCCGGACGACGCCGCGCCGGAGTGGGAGTTCGAGGTCGGCTCCGCGACCGTCCGGACGCAGGTCGTGCGGGCCTCGGTGCCGGTGCCCAAGGAGATCCTCGCCGACCCGGCCGCGCTCGCCGCGTTCGTCGACTACCGCCTGCTGGTGCGGCTCGGCACGGCGGAGAACGACGTCCTGCTCAACGGGACGGGGCCGATCCAGGGCCTGCTGCGCGTCCCGGGCCTGCGCAAGCGGCCCTCCGACCCGGCGGACGGCGGTTCGGCCGCCCGGACCCTGCTCGCGACGGCGGCGCTGTGCGAGTGGTACGGCGGGTCGGCGGACGGGATCGTCATGCACCCCGACGACTGGTGGCCGCTCGTGGCGGACGGCGCGTTCCTCGAACGGCTCGCCGTGCAGGGCGTCAAGGTCAGCAGGACCCGCATGGTGCCCGCGGGCACGGCCCTCGTCGGCGACTTCACCGCCGCCGCGACGCTGCTGGACCGCCGGTCCTCGACGATCCGGCTGGACGGGGACGCGCTGGTGGCCGAGATCCGCGAGGGCCTCGCCGTCCACCTGCCCGGCCACTTCGTGCTCGCCTCGCTTCCCGGCGGGCGCTGATGGGCGCGCCGGCGCCGGCCGGTCCGGCGGCGGACCTTCCGGCGGTCGCCCACCGGGTCCGCGAGCACATCGTGCGGATGTGCGCCGGGCCGGAGGGCGGTCACCTCGGCGGGTCGATGTCGCTGGTGGAGATCCTCACCCTGCTGTACTTCGAGGTGATGCGGGTCGATCCGCGTCGCCCCGCCGCGCTGGAGCGTGACATCTTCATCCTCAGCAAGGGGCACGGCGCGATGTGCCTGTACGCGGTGCTGGCCGAGCGGGGCTACTTCCCCGTCGCGGAGCTGGCGGAGTACTCCCGGCCGGGCAGCCGGCTGATGGGCCACCCCGTCCGCGCGGTGCCGGGGGTGGAGATGCCCACCGGATCGCTCGGGCACGGGCTCGCGCTCGCCAACGGGTTCGCCGTCGCCGACCGGGGCCGCCGCTGCTTCGCCGTCCTCGGCGACGGCGAACTGCAGGAGGGCGCCGTCTGGGAGGCGGCCATGGCCTCGGCCTCGCTCGGCCTCGGCAACCTGACGGCCGTCGTCGACCGCAACCGCCTCCAGATCACCGGCCCCACCGAGGACGCGATCGGGCTGGAGCCGCTGGCGGACCGCTGGCGCAGCTTCGGCTGGACGGTGCGCGAGGCCGACGGCCACGACTTCGGCGCGCTGCGCGAGGCGCTCGCCCCGGGCGGAACCGGGGAGGGGCCTCCGACGGTGGTCCTCGCCCGCACCGTCAAGGGGCGCGGCCTGCCGTCGCTGGAGGCGAAGACGCGCAGCCACTACGCCAGGCTGAGCGGCCGCCAGGCCGAGCGGTCCCTGGCCGTGCTCCAGGCCCGGCGCAGGCGGGCCGTCTCATGACGGCCGGCCGCGCCCAGGAGACGCCCCGGCCGCGCTCCGCGCGGGAGGTGTACCGCGACCTGCTGCCGGAGCTGATGCGCGCCGACGACCGGCTGTACTGCCTGGACAGCGACACCGGGCTGTTCGAGGCGGCCGCCTTCGCCGGCGTCCCCGGCCGCTACCTCAACCTCGGCATCGCCGAGCACAGCCTGATGGGCACGGCCGCGGGCCTGGCCGCCAGCGGGAACGTCCCGTTCGTCACCACGATGGCGACCTTCGCCGCGACCCGGGCGCTGGAGGCCATCAAGATCGACATCGCGTACAACGCGCTGCCGGTCCGCATCGTCGCCACCCACGGCGGGCTGGCCGCCGGGCACCTCGGCCCGACCCACCACGCGCTGGAGGACCTGGCGATCATGCGGGCGCTGCCCGGCTTCACCGTGGTCGTCCCGGGCGACGCGGGGCAGGCGGGCGAGGCCGTCCGGCAGAGCGCGGCGCTGCCCGGCCCCGCCTACATCCGGCTCGGCCGGTCCGCCACCCCCGACCTGGACGGCGCGGCGCCCGGAGGCGGCCCGTTCGAGATCGGACGGGCGCAGTGGCTGCGGCGCGGCGGGGACGTGGCGATCGTCGCCTGCGGACCGCACCCGGTGCTGGCCGCGGCGCGCGCCGCCGACCGGCTCGCCGGGCAGGGCGTGCGCGCCGCCGTCCTCAACCTGCACACGCTGCGCCCGCTCGACGTCGCGGCCGTCGTCGCGGCGGCCGAGGGCACCGCGGGCGTCGTCACCGTCGAGGAGCACTGGCGCTCGGGCGGCCTCGGCGGCGCCGTCGCCGAGACCCTCGCCGAGCACGCGCCGGCCCGGGTGGCGCGGGTCGGCATGCCCGACACGTTCGCCGAGCGCGCGGGCGGCCAGGAGGACCTGCTCGACCGGTACGGCATCACGGCGGGCGCGGTCGTCGCCGCCGCGCTGCACCTGACCAGCGGAACCCACGGAGGTGGCACGCATGACCCAGACCTGTCCCGAGTGTGAGGGCCCGGTCCAGCTCGCCGAGCCCGTCCGGCTCAGCGAGATCGCGCAGTGCGCCGACTGCTCCAGCGAGCTGGAGGTCGTCGGCCTCGACCCGGTCACCCTCGCGCTCGCCCCCGAGATCGAGGAGGACTGGGGCGAGTGAGGCCGGTGGCCGTGCTGGCCTCCCGGGTGCGGTACGAGGAGAAGCGCGTCTTCGCCGCGCTGGAGCGCCGCGGCGTGCCGTACGCGCACGTGGACACCCGGCGGTTCAGCGCCGAACTGGGCGGTGGGGCGGCCAGCGCCGGGCCGCGGTACGCGGCGGCGCTGAACCGGGAGATCTCCCACAGCCGCGCCCTCTACGCGTCGATGATCCTGGAGGCGCGCGGGGTGCCGACGGTCAACCGGTCGGAGGTGATCACCGTGTGCGGCGACAAGCTGCGCACCTCGCTGGAGCTGGAGCGCGCCGGCGTCCCCTCCCCGCGCACGGCGGTCGCGCTCACCCCGGACGAGGGCGCCGAGGCCGCAGAGCGGCTGGGCTTCCCCGTGGTGATCAAACCGCTGACGGGGTCGTGGGGACGGCTCGCGGCGGCCGTGCGCGACCGGGAGTCGGCGCAGGCCGTCCTGGAGCACCGGGCCGCGCTGCCCTCCCCGCTCCAGCACATCGTCTACCTGCAGGAACTCGTCGACAAACCGGGACGCGACATCCGGGTGATCGTCGCCGGGGACACGGTGGTGGGCGCGACGTACCGCTACTCGGACGGCTGGCGCACCAACGCCGCCCGGGGCGCGCGCTCCGAGCCCTGCCCGCTCACGCCCGACCTGGTCGAGCCGGCCCTGCGGGCCGCGCGGGCCGTGGGCGGCGGGATCCTGGGCGTCGACCTGATCGAGGGCCCCGAGGGGCCGCTCGTCCTGGAGGTCAACCACAACGTCGAGTTCCGCGGGTTCCAGGACGCGCACGGCGCGGACGTGGACGTCGCGGACGCGATCGTCTCCCACCTGCTGGAGGCGGCGTGATCCGGGTCGGCGTCCTGGGCGCCGCCGGATACCTCGGCGGCGAGCTGCTGCGGCTGCTCATCGGCCATCCGGGGACGGAGGTCGCGCACGCGGTCTCGACCCGGTTCCCCGGCCGCCGCGTGGACTCCGTCCACCCCAACCTGCGGGCCCAGACCGACCTGCTGTTCAGCGCCCCGGACGACCTCGGCGCCTGCGACGTGCTGCTGACGGCGACCCCGCACAAGGCCACCATGAGCCTGCTGCCCGGGATGAGGGGACGGGCCAGGACGGTCATCGACCTCTCCGGCGACTTCCGCGACCCCGACCCCGCCGTCTACGAGCGGTACTACGGCGTCCCGCACGCCGCGCCCGGACTGCTCGGCGCGTTCGTCCCCGGCGTCCCCGAGCTGTTCCGCGCGGAGCTGGCCGAGGCCGACCTCATCAGCGTGCCCGGGTGCATGGCCACGGCGGCGATCCTGGCGCTGCACCCCCTGACCGGGCTGATCGGCCCGGACGTGCAGATCGACGCCCGCACCGGGTCGAGCGGGTCGGGCGCCCTCGCCGGGGACGCCAACCTGCACGCCGAACGCAGCGGCGCGCTGCGGGTGTTCGCCCCCGTGCGGCACCGCCACGAGGCGGAGGTGGCGCGGCTGACCGGGCTGAACGCGAGGATGACCGCCACCGGGGTCGAGGCCGTGCGCGGAGTGCAGGTCGTCTGCCACGCCACCGGCGCCGCCTCCGCCGACGAGAGGGCCGTCCGCCGCGCCTACCGCGAGCGCTACGCCGGCGAGCCGTTCGTGCGGATCGTCGCGCACCGCACGGGAACGCACCGGCTCCCCGATCCGAAGCTGCTGTCCGGGTCCAACTACTGCGACGTCGGCTTCGCGGTGGACGGCGACCGCATCACCGCGATCGCCGCGCTGGACAACCTGGTGAAGGGCGGGGCGGGCGCCGCGGTGCAGTGCCTGAACATCCGCACCGGCCAGCCCGAGACCCTGGGCCTGGGGTTCCCCGGCCTGCACCCGGTCTGATGGGGGCCGGCGCGGGAGGGATCGTCGTCGTGAAGTGCGGCGGCGCGGTGCCCGCCGAGACGGTGTGCGCGGACCTCGCCGGGCTCGCGGGCCGGGCCGTCCTCGTGCACGGCGGCGCCGCCGACGTCGACCGGCTCGCCGCGGACCTCGGCGTGCCCGCCCGCACCCTCGTCTCGCCGAGCGGCGTGACCAGCCGCCACACCGATCCGGCCATGCTGGAGGTGCTCACGCTGGCGCTCGCCGGGCGGGTCAAGCCGCGGCTGCTGCGCGCCCTGGCCGCGAGCGGCGTCCCGGCCGTCGGAGTGACGGGGCTGGACGGCGGGCTGCTGCGGGCGCGGCGCAAGCCCGCGCAGCGCACCGTGCGCGACGGCCGCACCGTCATCGTCCGGGACGACCACAGCGGGCGGCTCACCGGCGTCCGGCCGCGGTTGCTGAACGTGCTGGTCGGCGCGGGTTTCGTGCCCGTGGTGTCGCCGCCCGCGCTGGGCGAGGACGGCGCGCCGGTGAACGTGGACGCCGACCGGGTCGCGGCGGCGGTCGCGGGCGCGCTGCGCGCCGAGCGGCTGGTCCTGCTGACGGCGGCGCCGGGCGTGCTGCGCGACCCGTCCGACGAGGGCTCCCTGCTCGACCGCTGCCCGCTCCCGCGCGAGGGCCCCGTCCCCCACGCGGCGAGCGGCGGCATGCACCGCAAGCTCATCGCCTCCCGCGAGGCCCTGCTCGCGGGCGTCCCCCGGGTGTCGATCGGCGACGGGCGGATCCCCCGCCCGGTCACCGCGGCCCTGGACGGCGCCGGCACGACACTGGAGATCACATGAGCGGCCCCGTCGACCTGCTGCACGCGATGCTGTCGATCCCCTCCCCCTCCGGCCGGGAGGACGAGCTGGCGCGGTACCTGGAGAAGGTCATGAACGACCTCGGCATGGCCGCGGGACGCGACGAGGCCGGCAACGTGATCGGCGACATCGGCACCGGCCGGGGGCCCGTGGTGATGCTGCTCAGCCACCTCGACACCGTCGACCGGCCGCTGCCCGCGCGGCGCGAGGGCGGTCGGCTCGTGGGCCGGGGCGCCGCGGACGCCAAGGGGCCGCTCGCCGCGATGATCAGCGCGGCGGCGGCCCGGCCCTCGTTCCCCGGCACCCTGCGGGTCGTGGGCGCGGTGGAGGAGGAACGGCTGTCGCGGGGCGGCGAGCACCTGGCGCGCACCGTCCCCGCGCCGGACGCGCTGCTGGTCGGGGAGCCGAGCGGCTGGTCGCGGGTCGTGCTCGGCTACAAGGGCAAGATCGACATCGGGTACCGGGTGGCCCGCGCCGCGACGCACTCCACCAACCCCGCCGCCAAGGCCACCGAGGTCGCGGTGGCGTTCTGGCACGACCTGCTGGAGGCGCTCGGCCCCGAGCGCGACCACGGCGCGTTCGGGCTGCCCGCCGCCACCCTGCGCGGCGTCCACGGCGACCTCACCGAGGCGCGTCTCGACGTCGACTGCCGCGTCCCGCCCGGGTACGACGCGGAGGCCCTGGCCGAGCGGCTGCGCGCCCGCGCGAACGGCGGCGAGGTCACGGTCGTCCGGCACGTCCCGGCGGTCCGGCGCGGACGGACCGATCCGGTGGTGCGGGCGGTGTCGGCGGCCATCCGGCGGCACGGCGGGACGCCCAGGCCCACCCTCAAGACGGGCACGTCCGACATGAACACCGTCGCCCCCCACTGGGACGTGCCCATGGCGACGTACGGGCCGGGCGACAGCTCGCTGGACCACTCCGATGAGGAGCACATCGAGATCGCCGAGTTCCTGAAGGGCGTGGACGTGCTCACCACCGCCCTCGACGAGCTGGCCGCCACCCTCTGACCCGGGGCCGGGATCGGCGCCGTCAGTCGGGGGCCGGGCTCGCGACGGGGCGGGGAGCACGGTGGCGCGCCAGGTAGGCACGGTGGTCCCAGTCGTCCAAGAAGCGGGCCGCGGCCTCGCGGCCCGCCGTGTAGAGACGGTCGCGGGTCGTTGCGTCGAGGTCGAAGTCGGTCGCGAGGACGCCGTCGGTGCGGGCGAACATGGTGCGGGCCACGATGGCCGGCTCGTCCATCTGCACCCGGTCGTGCGCCTCCGCCATCGTCGAGACGAGCGCGCGCCCGTAGCCGACCGGGCCGCGGACGGCGCGCCACTGCGGGAAGACGCCCCCGGGAAGCGGGCGGGCCGACAGCTTCACTCCGAACGTCGGCCAGCGGGGCTCGCGGTCCTCCCGGTCGAAGATGGTGATCGGATAGTTGGAGAGCATCCCGCCGTCCACCTGGACGCAGGCGCGGCCGTCCTTGCGGCAGACGCGGCACGGCCGGAAGAACACCGGAATGGACGCCGAGGCGCGCACCGCGTCCGCGACGGGCTGCTCGTCGGGATCCAGTCCGTACCGTTCGTAGTCCCACGGCAGGCGGACCATTCGCCCGCTGCTGACGTCGGAGACCACGACGACGAGTTTGTAGGCGCGCTCCGGCGGGAGCGCCGAATCGGGATCGCGCAGTCTCAACTGACCGAACGTCTCGACCCCGCATTCCTTCAGGCGCGCCGAGATCCACCGGTGCAGGGCGTCGCCCTTGTGCAGCCCGAGGGTGGTGAGCAGAGACAGGCCCCGTACGACGGCGAAGCGCGAGCCGTCCTGGAACGACCGGTAGTCGAGTTTCCGCATGAGCTCGACCATCTCCGGGACCGGCATCCCGGCCGCCAGCAGCGCTCCGACGATGGCGCCGGCGGACGTCCCCGCGACGCGGGCCGGCGCGCCGAGCCGGTAACCCCGCGCCTGCGTCTCGGCGATCGCGCCGACCAGCGCGATGCCCTTCACGCCGCCGCCCTCCAGCACGAGGTCGGCGCGCGGCACTGCCGCATCTCCCATCGATCTCCCTTCCGCCGCGGAGCCCGCCGGACGCCGCGGTCCGCTGTTCCGGGGCAGCGGAAAACGACTGGCATGTGAATGGATTCCGTTCCGCCCCTCCCTAGGAAGATGCCCTATCGATCATTATTTCAATGGTCCGTCCGGCGTTTTTCGCCGCACATTTTTCTCGATCGAGAAAAACGACCTTCGATCGAACGGAATCGATCAGCAGATGGCATCGAGACCGACTCTCCCGCCAGCACAGTCCGAAAACTTTCGACGGACGATCTTGGACCGGATCACCAGCAAACTTCACTGACCTGTGAAAACAAGGAAAGACCGTTGACGCCCGAGTTTCCTGGGGTTACTTTCCCTTCGGCTACCGAAAAGATGTCGAAACTTTTCGGTTGTTCTCGTCCCCCCACCCCAAGGAGGAGACCATGAGGAGAGCACTCCTCGCGCTGCTCGGCGCGAGCGCACTGCTCCTGGCGGCGCTGGTCGCCGTCGCGCTCCCCGCGTCGGCCGCCCCGGGCACCCTCAAGGAGGCCGCCGCGGCGAAAGGCCGGGTCTTCGGCGCCGCCGCGGCCCAGTCCCACATGGGCGAGTCGGCGTACGCCTCCACGCTCGACCGCGAGTTCAACCAGCTCACGCCCGAGAACGAGATGAAGTGGGACACCACCGAGCCGTCGAGGAACTCGTTCGGCTTCGGCGCCGCCGACCAGCTCGTCGGCCACGCCCAGGCGCAGGGCATGAAGATCCGCGGGCACACCCTGGTGTGGCACAACCAGCTGCCGGGCTGGGTCGGCGCCATCTCCTCCCGCGACGACCTGCTGAGCGCCATGCGGAACCACATCGCCAAGGAGGCCGGCCACTTCGCGGGCGAGATCGCCTACTGGGACGTGGTCAATGAGGCGTTCCAGGACGGTTCCGGCGCCCGGCGCGACTCGGTGTTCCAGCGCGTCATCGGCGACGGCTACATCGAGGAGGCGTTCCGGGCGGCGCGCGCGGCCGACCCCGGCGCCAAGCTCTGCTACAACGACTACAACATCGACGGCCAGAACGCGAAGAGCAATGCCGTGTACGCCATGGTCAAGGACTTCAGGGCGCGCGGCGTCCCGATCGACTGCGTGGGCTTGCAGGCGCACCTGACGCTGGGGGGCGTCCCGTCCGACATGCAGGCCAACATGCAGCGCTTCGCCGACCTGGGCGTGGACGTCCACATCACCGAACTGGACATCCGCATGTCCACGCCCGCCGACGCCTCCAAGCTCGCCACCCAGGCGAACGACTACAAGAAGGTCGTCTCCGCGTGCCTCGCCGTGCCGCGCTGCACCGTCATCACCGTCTGGGGCATCACCGACAAGTACTCGTGGATTCCCGACGTCTTCCCCGGTGAGGGGGCAGCACTGCTGTTCGACGGGAACTACGGCAAGAAGCCCGCTTACAACGCGTCCCTCGAAGCCCTCGGCGGCACGGACCCGGGCGGCCCTGGCGATCCGGGCACCGTCACCTGCGCCTACACCCGCACCGCGCAGTGGGACACGGGCTTCAACGGCCAGGTGACCATCACGGCGGGCGCCGGCGCGGTCAGCTCGTGGACGGCCGTCCTGACGATGGGCTCGGGCCAGCAGATCAGCGGCCTGTGGAACGGGACCCCGAGCACGAGCGGCAACGTCGTCACGGTGAAGCCGGTGAGCTGGAACGCGAACCTCGCTCCGGGCGCGTCCGCCTCCTTCGGGTTCACCGTCAACGCCCCGGGCGGGAACCAGGCGGCCCCGTCCGTCACCTGCGGCAGTCCCTGACGCCCGCTCCGCGAGACCGCCGTCCGGCACGGCGTCGGCTCCCATGCCGCCGTGCCGGACGGCCCCCGGGCGGGCGCCTCCGCCCCCGTCCGGACGATGCGAAAGCCGTTATCATCCTCACCGATAGGGCGCTCGAATAACTGCTGCAAATACCTCAACTCCCAATCTTTCCGGCGTTCGAATAGGGGAAAAGCCGTGCGGGCGTTGCCGCATCCGGCCAGGATGCGGGCATGACCTTCCCGCTGATGCCCGGGTACGACCACATCAACGTGGTGGCCCGGCTGGATCCGGTCGCGGACGTCCGAGACCGGGAACTCGGTGAGCGGATCCGGCGGTACCCGAAGCTCTTCCCCGCAGGATCCCCCGAATTCGGCCATGCGGTGCAATTTGGGAAAGAATGGCGGATCGGGTCGCTGGGCGCGGACGGCCCGGCCACCGCCCGCTACAACCTCGCGATCGACCTCCGCACCGCCGCCGCGCAGGAGACCGACCCCCCGACCGCCCGCGCGATGCTCGCGGCGGCCGCGCGCCTCGACCCCGAGGAGGGCGAGCAGCTCGCCAAGGACGAGTGGGAGATCGGCGACCGCCGCTACCGGGTCATCCGGGTGGAGAAGTTCATCCTGCTCGGCGACCGCGTGATGGAGCCGCCCCGGTCCACCGACGCCGACCTCTCCGCCGACGCCCTGCTGCGCGACCACCTGCTCGACCCGCCCGCGCCGTGCGGCCAGTGGGAGGCGCAACTCCGGCTGAACCTCGTCGGGCGGCTCCCGGTGCCCGGCACCGTCCCGGAGATGGTCCGCACGGAGGCGCGGCACGCGGTCCGCACGCACCCCGGGGTCGTGCTGCTCCCGCCCACCTTCATCGCGGTGGAGGTCGACGGCGAGGCCTGGGCCCCGCTCACCGGCGGCGACGACCCCGAGGAGGCCCGCGACCGGCTGGCGCGCCACTTCACCGACCTGATGCCGAGGCTCCGCGAGTTCCAGGGCGACTCCCCGTCGGACGCCGAACTCGCCGAGTGGACCGCGATCGCCGACGGCATCCGCGCGACGCCGGGCCACAGGTTCAACGTCCGGGGCCGCGAGTTCCGCACGGTCCGCGTCTGCCGCATGCTCCGCCTGGGCCGCGACGGCCCCGAGGCCCCCCGCCCCTCCGACCAGGACCGCTACGGCCTCCCCACCTTCGGCTGACCCCGCCGGTGGGCGTCGCGCGATCTTCCCCGGGTGTCAACCTCCGCATCCTTTGCCTTTCACCCGGCGCGAGTCATGATCAAAAGCAGAGAAGCCAGGTGGAGAGGTGGGCGGATGGCTGGTAGGTGGGCGGTCGTGGGGGCGGCGGCGGTCGTGGTGGTCGGGGTCGGGTGGGGTCCGGCGCGGGCGGACGCGCCGGCCGGTGACGGGGCCGGGTCGGGGGAGCGCGCCGACGCGGCAGGGGCGCGGGCCCGCGTCTCGGCCGAGGTCGGGGACGTGCGGTTCACCTCCTCCGAGAGGCTCGCGTCCGGGGCGACGTTGCGGGGGTTCGAGACGTCCGGGGCAGGCGGAGCGGTCGCCGGGAATCTGGTGGACGTCGACCTGCGGCAGGCCGGGGTCGGGCTCCTGCGGCCGCCCGTGGTCGCCGCAAGGCGCACGGTGTCGGCGATGGCGGACGCGCAGAACGCCGTGGCCGGAGTGAACGGCGACTTCTTCAACATCAGCGAGACCCATGCCGGGGTGGCGCCCACGGGGTCGTCGTCCGGGCCCGAGGTGGACGGCGGCCGTCCGCTCAAGGGCGCCGTGCCCGACGGGCAGCGCTTCGGGCCCTCGCTGCCGCCCGGCACGTCCACCGAGGACGTCATCGGCGTCGGCGTCGACCGGCGCGGGCACGTGGGGCGCCTTCGCCTGGCCGGGAGTGTCCGCTCCGGCAAGACGACCATCGCCCTGCGCGGCCTCAACCAGTACGCGCTCCCGGTCGGCGGCGTCGGGGCCTTCGGACCCGAATGGGGGGATGTGTCGCGGCAGCGCGCGGTGTGCGGGACGGACAAGGTGCGCAACGACCCGTGCAGCACGGACACCGCCGAGGTGACCGTGCGGCGGGGCGTCGTGACGGGGGTCTCCGGCACGGTGGGCGGCGGCGCGATCCCGTCCGGCACGACCGTGCTCGTCGGCCGGGAGAAGGGCGCCGGCGCGCTGCGCCGCCTCAAGCCCGGCGACCGGGTGCGGGTCTCCTACCGCTTCACCGGGCCGGTCCGCTTCCGGTTCGCCGTCGGCGGGTTCCCGATCCTGCGCGACGGCAGGCCGCTGGACGGCCTGAGCGCCACCGGCCCGGCGCCGCGCACGGCGGCCGGGGTGAGCCGCGACGGCCGGCACTTCTACCTCGTGGTGGTGGACGGCAGGTCCGAGCGCAGCGGCGGCGTGACCGTCGCCGAACTGGCGTCCCTGCTCGACAAGGCCGGCGCCGACGACGCCGTGAACCTCGACGGCGGCGGCTCCTCGGCGCTCGTCGCCCGGTCCCCCGGCGAGCCCGCGGTGACCGTCCGCAACACCCCGTCGGACGGCTCAGAACGCGCGGTCGCCAACGGCATCGGCGTCTTCACACCAGACCGCCCGCACCGCCCTCGCCCGGCTGGCGCGCGTGAAGGGAGCTAGGAGGACTTCTTGTCCTGGTGGCGCTTGTCGCGGACGTAGATGATGTTCGCCTTGCCGTCGCCGGGGCTGCGGCGGTCCAGGACGAACAGCGTCGTCGCGGCGATCAGCTCGTTGAGCTTGGCGTAGCCGTAGTTGCGGGAGTCGAACTCGGGGCGCTGCTTGGTGATGATGTGGCCGACGGACGCCAGGGCGGCCCACCCGTCCTCGTCGGAGGCCGCCTCGACGGCGTTGCGGAGAAGGTTGACGAGGGCGGCGTCCTTCTTCAGCTTGGCGGCCGGTGTCGGGGGCGCCGGCTTGAGCGTCGCGGCGGCCGGGGTGGTGGCGTCCTGGTCGTACAGGAGGTTCTCGATGTAGATGAACTTGTCGCACGCCGCCACGAAGGGCTTGGGCGTCTTGCGCTCACCGAAGCCGTACACGGTCAGGCCGGACTCGCGGATGCGCGCGGCCAGGCGGGTGAAGTCGCTGTCGCTGGAGACGAGGCAGAACCCGTCGAAGCGGTCGGAGTACAGCAGGTCCATCGCGTCGATGACCATCGCCGCGTCGGTCGCGTTCTTGCCCTTGGTGTAGGCGAACTGCTGGACCGGCTGGATCGACTGGTCGAGCAGCCGCTCCTTCCAGCCCCGCAGGCTGGTGCCCGTCCAGTCGCCGTAAGCCCGCTTGACATGCGCGGTCCCGTACTTCGCGACCTCGGCCAGCAGGGCCTCGACGATCGCGGCCTGCGCGTTGTCGGCATCGATCAGTACCGCCAGCCTGGCAGTGTTCTCGCTGACCATACGCACCCCCCGAACGCCACCGAGCCGCTCGGCCGAGCGGCGTGGCCAGTACATCAGAGGTCGTGCACGCCCTGCCGGATGCCCGGCATGGGCCAGCGGGTCGCCGGAAGCGCCCACCGCAATGGGATCCCGGGTTCCGCATTCGGCGCGGATCTGGAACCACTGGTTGGGCGCCGGGCGTCGTGCCGGTGTCGCGGTGGCGTCCGGAGCCGTCCCCGTACGATGAGCCGCCGCAGGTGGACGCCTTCTGCGGCGTCGGCCGCGTCAGCGGCTGAAGGCGAGGAGGGCGTAGCCCTTGTCGTTGGGGTAGGGCGTGAACATGTCGCCGGTCAGGACGTAGACCATGCCGTGCGAGACCACGGCGCCGCCTCCGCCGGCCAGGGAGCCGCCGCGGGCGGTGCCGCCGTCGACGGTCGGGAAGTCGGCGATGGTGTCGAAGCTCCAGAGGACCTCGCCGGTGCGGGACGAGTAGGCGCGCATCTTGCCGTCCATGCCGCCCTCCCAGACGAGGCCGGGGGTGGTCGTCACGGCGGGCGGGTGGCCGAGGCGGCAGACCTTCGGGTACTGGGCCGCGCCGCCGGTGGTGCAGCCGTCCGCCGGGTTCGGCGTCTTCCAGGCGACGTGGCCGTTGGACGGGTCGAGCGCGAACAGCGTGCCCGGGTTCGCCATGTAGGTGGCGACGTAGAGGCGGTGGCCGTCGTAGCTCGCGCCCCACTGGATCCCGCTCAGGCCGCCGCCCGGCATCGGCGTGGACAGCTGGCGCTGCCAGACGATCTCCCCCGTGCGGGCGTCCAGGACGTGGTAGACGCCGACCTTCTGGCCGATGCCGATGAGGCGGCGCCCGTGCACGGTGAACAGGCTGGGCGCGGCGCCGAGGTCGAAGTCCAGGGCGGTGCCGTCGGGGAGGTTGGGGCAGTACTGCTGGTCTTCGGGGGACGGGCTGCTGCACTCGCGGCGCCAGGTGTCGAAGTCGGTCATCTTGCGGGTCCAGCGCGGTCTCCCCGTCCTGGCGTCCAGGGCGAGGACGGAGTCGAAGTGCCCTCCGCTGCCGCTGTAGTTCTGGCCGGTGCCGACGTAGAGGGTGCCCGTGGCGGAGTCGATGGACGGGCTGCTCCACACGCCCGCGCCGGACGGCGTGTAGCGCGGCACCCCGTTCGGCCAGGTGCCGTCCTGGCGCGGCTCCGGGACGGTGTAGAAGCGCCAGTCGAGCTCACCCGTGTCGGTGTCCAGGGCGTCGACGTGGCCGCGGAACGTGCAGCAGGGGTGCTCCTTGCCCATGAGGTTCTCGCCGCTGGACACCCCGACATAGACACGGCCCCGGTAGACGATGGGGGAACTGGTGACGGTGGCGCTGACGTGGTCGTCGATCCGTTTCGCCCAGTCGAGCGTGCCGGTGTCCTGGTCCAGGGCGTACATGTAGCCGCGCGTGTCTCCGAAGAACACCCGGCCGTGGGAGACGGCCGCGCCGTCGCGGACCTGAGCGAAACCCGTCCCGACGGTGCCGAGGTCGAACTCCCACTTGGCCGCGCCCGTGCGGGCGTCGCGGGCGCGGAAGCGTCCGTCCGGGCCGCCGAAATAGACGGTGCGGCCCACGACGGCGGGCTGGCTGTGGGGGGCGCCCGCCTGCTTCGGGAAACCGAAGGCCCATCTGAGCTTGAGTCCGCCGACGTTCGCGGGCGTGATGCCGCGTTCGGCCGGGTTGTACCGGGTGCCGTTCAGGTTCTGCTGCCAGGTCGGCCAGTCGCCGGACAGGGGGCGTCCGGACGCGGCCGGTCCGGGGGCGACGGACGCGCTGACGGCCAGGCACGCGGCGGCGGTGAGGGCCGCCGCCCGTCTGCTGTGACGCATGGGATCTCCTTCACGGGGTTCTGGTTCCGGGGAGGGCGCCCCGGACGAGCCGGTCGCGGAGGGCGCCGGCGTTGCGGCGGCTGACGGTCAGCCGCGCGTCGCCGAGCCGGAGCGTGCACCGCCCCGACTCGACGACCATCTCCTCGACGTGGGCGAGGGCGACCAGATGCGACCGGTGGATGCGGACGAATCCGGCGTCCCGCCACGCCTCCTCCAGCGCGGCCAGCGAGACCCGGACGAGGTGGCTGCCCGTGCCCGTGTAGAGGCGGGCGTAGTCGCCGTGGGCCTCGGCGTACCGGACGTCCGACCGCCGGACGAACCGGACCGCGCGCCCCACCCCGACCGGGATCACCTCGTCGGCGGCCTCCCGCCGCCCGCCGGCGTCGACCACGAGGACGACCACTGTGGCGTGCATGCGCACATGGAAACCGCGGGGCCGATCGATGATCAAGGGCGGGGTGGGACATCTGTCACGTCCGGCACAGGTCGTGGCACCGGGCGTCAAGGCGCTCAGCCGCCGAAGGGGGCGTGCCGGTTCCAGAAGCCGCAGTGGTGCTGCTCCGCGATCTCGTGGGTGACCTGGCTGTCCCCGGCCGGGACGAGCGAGAGGACGGCCGGGTCCCGGGGCGTGAAGCGGGGCCAGAAGGGCGTCCCGTCCACGGTGGGGTTCCCGGTGCGGGCGAACCCCGTCCACTGGGCGGTGAGCTGCGCGCCGAACGCCTTCTGGTTCGCGGTCGGCTCGGCGCCGCCGGGGAACGGCGACAGGAACGGGCTCTCGCTCACGTGGTAGGAGCCGTTCGGCTTCGTCGGGTCGAGGAAGAACATGGGCGGTGCGTCGGCGTTGTCGGTCTGGTAGGCGAAGACCGGGATGTGCCTGGCCAGCCGCTCGTCGTTGAGGAGCGCGGGGCACACGGAGTTGGAGTCGGCGACGATCGTCCGGTACGCGATGAACGCGGACGGCGCAGGGAAGCGCTCCAGCGGGTACAGCTTCAGGACGCGGCTCGCGAGCGGCCCGTACTGCTGCCGGACGTACTCCCGGTACTTCTCGGGGGTGTCGGCGGACGGGAGCTGGACCTCGTCCCGGTCGACGCCGTGCATCAGCGTGACCTTGTTGACCTTCCCCTCGGCGAACGCCTGGGCGGGCGACATCGGGAGGATCTCGCCGTCCACGACCGGGCCCTGCGTCCCGGTGTCCGGCCCGATGCCGTTGCCGGCCTGCGAGAGCAGCTTGTCGACGGGCAGGGCGCGCAGGCAGGCGGCGTCCTCGCAGCCGAGCGCGGCGGCGAACCGCTCACCGGCCTTCCGGGCCTCGTCCTCGCCCGGCAGCTCGGTCTTGCAGTCCTGCGGCTGCCACTGGACGTCCACGCCGAGCAGCGAGTTGTACTCGCCGCTCTGCGCGATGCCCTTCTGGAACAGGCCCTTCGCGGCCGGGGACGCGGTGTTGGCGCAGACGCTCGACCCTCCGGCGGACGCGCCGTAGATCGTCACGTTGCGGGGGTCGCCGCCGAAGCGCGCGATGTTGCGCCGGACCCATCCCAGCGCGGCCTGCTGGTCCCGCAGCGCGTAGTTGCCCGCGTGGGCGCCGAACCCCTCGTGCGCCATGAACCCGAAGATCCCGAGCCGGTAGTGCACCCCGACGTTGATGACGCCGCCCTCCTTGACGAGGTGCGTCCCGTCGGACGGCGCCCCGAGCCGGAACCCGCCGCCGTGCAGCTCCACCATCACCGGCAGCGGCCGGCCGCCGGTCCTCTCAGGGGCGGTGATGTCCAGCGTGAGGCAGTCCTCGCTGGTCGAGCCGGGTCCGAGGCCGGGCGGCTGCGGGCACGCGCTCCCGCGCCGGGTCGCCTCCAGGGTGGACGTCCAACCCGCGGGCGGCGCGGTCGGCGCCCACCGCAGGTTCCCCACGGGGGGCGCCGCGTAGGGGACGCCGAGCCAGGAGCGGACGCCGTCCCCCGCCGTCCCGCACACCGGGCCCTTGTCGGTCCGCACGGTCGTCCCCTCCGCGCAGGCCGGGGCCTCTCCGGCGCGCGGGCCATCCTGCGCCCGGGCGGGCGCCGAGGCCGCGAACGCCACGGCCGCCGCTCCCGCCGACGCCGCCGAGGCGACCGCGAGAAGCCATCTTCTGGACTGCATGTCTGACCGTCCTCACCGCGTGGGTCTCCTGCCGGACGGCCCGAACGTAAGGCGGCCCAGGGGCCCCACGACAGGACATCCCCGGCAGATGCGGGAGAGCGGCGGCGCCGACGCGCCGAACGGCCTCCCCTCACCGCCGAGCGGCGGCTTCCGAGGGGGTTTCCCGGCCGCCGGGGATCTCACTGGGCGGGAGGGGGCGGCGGGGGCGGCGAGGGGCGGATACTCTACCAAACAGTTGTTAGAAAGAGGGTCGCATGGATCTTGAGTTCGGGGCGGCGGACGAGGAGTTCCGCGGCGAGGTGCGGGCGTGGCTGCGCGAGCACGTCCCGGCGCGGCCCCTCCCGTCGCTGGAGACCGGGGAGGGCTTCGCCGCGCACCGCGAGTGGGAGCGGACGCTCGGCGCGGCGCGGCTGGGTGTGGTGTCGTGGCCGGAGGAGTACGGCGGGCGCGGCGCGTCGGTGCTGCAGTGGCTGGTCTTCGAGGAGGAGTACTACGCGGCGGGCGCGCCGGGGCGGGTCAGCCAGAACGGCATCAACCTGCTGGCGCCGACGCTGCTCAAGCACGGGACGCCCGAGCAGCTCGCGCGGATCCTGCCGCCGATGGCGGCGGGCGAGGTGATCTGGGCGCAGGCGTGGTCGGAGCCGGGCGCGGGCAGCGACCTGGCGGCCCTGCGGGCGACGGCGACCCGGACCGACGGCGGCTGGCTGCTGGACGGGCAGAAGACGTGGAGCTCCCGGGCGGCGTTCGCCGACCGGGGATTCGGCCTGTTCCGGTCGGATCCCGAGGCGTCCCGGGATGAGCGGAGCGAACCGGGGGGTGCGGGGGGTCGTCCCCCCGCAGTGAGTAGACACAAGGGGCTCACCTACCTGATGTTCCCGCTGGACGCGGAGGGCGTGACGGTCCGCCCGATCGGGCGCCTGGACGGCAAGCCCGCGTTCGCCGAGCTGTTCCTCGACAAGGTCTTCGTCCCTGACGAGGACGTCATCGGCGAGCCTGGGGACGGCTGGCGGGTCGCGATGGCCACCGCCGGCAACGAGCGCGGCCTCACGCTGCGCAGCCCAGGCCGGTTCACCGCGGCGGCCGAGCGGCTCGTCGAGCTGTGGAAGGAGCGCGCGGACGCCTCCGGCGACGCGCTGCGGGACCGGGTCGCGGACGTGTGGATCAGGGCGCGGGCCTACCGGCTCAAGGGCTTCGAGACGGTCTCGCGGGACGACGACGCCGGCGCGGAGTCGAGCCTGAACAAGGTGTTCTGGTCGGAGCTGGACGTGGCGCTGCACGAGACCGCGCTCGACCTGCTCGGCCCGGACGGCGAGCTGGAGTCGGAGTGGCTGGAGAACTACGTGTTCTCGCTGGCCGGCCCCATCTACGCGGGCACGAACGAGATCCAGCGCAACGTGATCGCCGAGCGGCTGCTCGGCCTGCCGAGGGGGTCCCGGTGAAGTTCGTTCTCTCCGCCGAGCAGCGGATGTTCGGCGAGACGCTGCGCAAGCTGCTGGGCGCGGCCGGAACCGCCGACACGGCCCGCGCCTGGGCCGCGGGGGACACCGGGCCGGGGCGCGCGCTGTGGTCGGCGGTCGCCGAGACCGGGGCGTTCGCGGTGGCCGTCCCGGAGGAGGCGGGCGGCGCCGGGCCGCTGCCCGTCGAGCTGGCCGTCGCCGCGGAGGAGCTGGGGCGGGCCGCCGCGCCCGGCCCCTACGTGGAGACGCTCGCCGCCGCCGAGCTGCTGGGCGGGTCGCCGTGGCTGCCGCGCATCGCCGAGGGCGAGGCGGTCGTGACGCTCGCCGTCCCGCACGCCCTGGACGCCGACGTCGCCGACCTGGTGCTCACCGCCGACGGCGTCGAGCGGAAGGCGGCCGGGGAGGCCGCCCGGTCGCTGGACCCGGCGCGGCGGCTGTTCCGCGTCCCCGGGGGCGCGGGGTTCACCGACCTCGGCGTGCTGCTGTGCGCGGCGCAGCAGGTCGGGATCGGGCGGGCGCTGCTGGAGGTGTCGGTCGAGTACGCCAGGACGCGGCGGCAGTTCGGCCGCCCGATCGGCGAGTACCAGGCGATCAAGCACCATCTGGCGAGCGCGATGGTCGAGCTGGAGTTCGCCCGCCCGCTGGTGTTCGGGGCGGCGCTGGCGTACGGGACGCCGGACTTCGCGCGGGACGTGTCCGCCGCGAAGGTCGCCGCGTCCGAGGCGTCCTACGGGATGGCCAAGACCGCGCTCCAGGTGCACGGCGCGATCGGCTACACCGACGAGTACGACCCGTCGCTGTGGATCCGCAAGGCGCGGGCCCTGTACTCGGCGTGGGGCACCGTGGCCGAGCACCGGGCGCGGGTCGTCGCCGCCCTCTAGAGGCGCTCCTTCAGCTTCACGCGCCAGATCTTGCCGGACGCGGTCTTCGGGAGGTCGTCCACGAAGACGACCTCCCGGGGGACCTTGAAGTTCGCGAGCCGCTCCCGGCAGTGCGCGACCAGCTCGTCCCGCGTGGCCGTCCTGCCGGGGCGGAGCCGGACGTAGGCGCGCCCCACCTCGCCCATGCGCGCGTCCGGGACGCCGACGACGCCCGACTCGGCGACGGCGTCGTGGCGGGCGAGGACGTTCTCGACCTCGGCCGGGTACACGTTGAACCCGCCGACGACGAACATCTCCTTGGTGCGCCCGGTGATGGTGATGTTGCCGCGCTCGTCGACGCGCCCGCGGTCGCCGGTGTCGAGCCAGCCGTCGCGGACCGTCTCGGCGGTCGCCTCCGGGTCGTCCAGGTAGCCCTTCATGACGTTGTAGCCGCGCACGAGGATCGCGCCGTCGGTCCCGGGCGGGACCCGCTCGCCGTCGCCGTCGACGATCGCGACCTCGACGTCGGCGATGGGCCTGCCGGACGTGGTGGCGATGGTCTCGTCGTCGTCGTCCACCGAGCAGGCCGTGACCGTGCCGGACGACTCGGTCAGCCCGTACGCGGTCACGACCTCGGGGAACAGCTCCTCCTTGATGCGCCGCACCAGCGCGACGGGCACGTCCCCCGCCCCCGTGACCGCCAGCCGCAGGGACGACAGGTCGCGCTCGTCCCGGCCGGGGGCGTCCAGGAGGGCGGTGTAGATGGTGGGCGGCCCCGGCAGGACGGTGATCCGCTCACGCTCGATGAGCCGCAGCGTCTCGGGGACGTCGAACGTGCGCTGCAGCACCATCGTGGCGCCCTGGATCACGCACGCCAGCACGCCGGCCTTGTAGCCGAACGTGTGGAACATCGGATTCACGATGAGGTAGCGGTCGCCCGCCCGGACGCCGGTGCGGCCCGCCCACGCCCGGTAGGTGCGGACGTTCTGCTCGTGCGTGACCACGACGCCCTTGGGCCTGCCGGTGGTTCCGGAGGTGAACAGGATGTCGGCGACGTCGTCCGGCGCGACGGCCGCGGCCCGCGCGTCCGCCTCGTCCGGGGGCGCGGCCTTGGCGGTGAAGTCGTCCCAGGAGATCACTCCCGGGCGCGCGGCGCCGTTGAACGTGACGACCGTCCGCAGCGCGGGCAGCCCGGGGGCGCCGGATCCGTCCACGCCGAGCATGCCGGGGTAGTCGATGCCGAGGAACCCGTCCTCCACGAACAGGATCTTCGCGCCGGCCTTGGAGAGCGGCCACCGGGCCTCGTCACCCTTGTAGCGGGTGTTCAGCGGGACGAGCGTCGCGCCGGCGCCGAGGGCGCCGAGCACGGTGACGATCCAGCGCAGGCCGTTCGGCGCCCAGACGGAGATGCGGTCCCCCGGCTCGATCCCGGCGCCGACGAACGCGCCCGTCGCCTGGCGGACCTGCTCGCGCAGCTCGGCGAAGGTGACCCGGACGTCCCCGTCCACGACCGCCTCCGCGTCCGGAAACTCCCGCGCCGCCCGCGCCACCAACCCCGGAACCGTCAGCTCGCTCATGAGCCACCATCATCCCGGTCGCGCCCCCGCCCGGCCTTCGGCGTCCCGGTGACCGGTACATCCGTCTCGTCCCGGCAAACGAGGGTGTAGGCGCGGCCCGTCTCGCCGTCCGCTAGGCGTCGCGCGCTTCGGCCGTGGCCGTCCGGTAGGCCGCGGCGATGCCGTCGAGCATGCCCACCAGCAGCGGCGCCTGCTCCGGGGAGTAGCGGGCGCCGACCTCGTCCAGGTGGCGGCGGGCCCCGGCGGCGAGGGCGCGGTAGTCGTCGAGGCCGTCCTCGACCAGCTCCACGGTGACCGTCCGGCGGTCGTGCTCGCCGCGGACGCGCCGCGCGTAGCCGGCCTTCTCCAGCCGGTCGACCAGCCGGGTCGC
Organism: Actinomadura sp. NPDC048032; assembly: GCF_040653175.1. Classification (NCBI taxonomy): domain Bacteria; kingdom Bacillati; phylum Actinomycetota; class Actinomycetes; order Streptosporangiales; family Thermomonosporaceae; genus Actinomadura; species Actinomadura sp. NPDC048032. Next base: position 13,505 of record NZ_JBEZJP010000006.1, on the reverse strand, counting down.
CGAGGCGGACGGCAGCCGGAGCTCCTCGGAGATCGCGCCCACCGGCAGCGGGCCGCGCATCTCCAGCAGGATCACGGCGGCGACGTCGAGGGGCCGCAGGCCGAGCCGGTCGGCGACCGCCTCGTTGTGGAGGAGGACCGCGATCAGGAATTCGCGGAAGACGTCCTCTCCCGCCCGTTCGGCACCCACCCGCGCAGGATACTCCGGGGCGATGTAACTTCATATCGGAGATACTTCACTTTGGAGGGGATATGGAGATCCTCGTCATCGGCGCGGGGGTGGGCGGCCTGGCCGTCGCGCGCGCGCTGCTCGCCGCGGGCCACGAGGTGCGGGTCCACGAGCAGGCGCCCGGGCCCCGGACGGGCGGCAAGGCGGTGCTCATCTGGAGCAACGGCAACGCCGTCCTGCACGACCTCGGCGTGACGCTGGACGGCGCCGGCAACCGCATCGACCGGATCGACGCCCTCACGTCCACCGGGCGGCTGCGCACCGGGCAGGACATCGCGCACGCCGCGTCCCGTTACGGCTTCGAGACGAAGGCCATCGCCCGCCGCGACCTGCTCGGACGGCTCGCCGCCGGCCTGCCGGAGGACCTCGTCCGCCACGGCGCGGCCTGCACGGGCCTGATCCAGGACGGCGACCGCGTCACGGCGTCCTTCGACGACGGATCGACCGACACCGGGGACCTGCTGATCGGAGCGGACGGCCACCACTCGGTGGTGCGGCGTCAGCTGTGGGGCGACGGCGCCGTGCGGCCCGCGGCGTTCGGCACCTGGCAGGGGCTCGGCCCGATCGGGATCGAGCTGACCGGCACCCACCGCCACCTCATGATCACCGGACGGGAGGGGGCGTGCGGGCTCATGCCCGCGGGCGGCGGCCTGCTCCAGTGGTGGTTCGACCTGCGCTGGACGCCCGGCGACCCGCGGCCCGCGTCCCCCCTCGCCGAGTTGCGGCGGCGCTTCGGGCACTGGGCGTCCCCCGTGCCGGAGGTGCTCGCCGCCGCGGCCGACGGCGACGTCGAGTTCTTCGGGCACCACTGGAACAAGGTGCGCGAGGTCTGGGGCGAGGGCCGGGTCACCCTGGTCGGCGACGCCGCGCACACCATGCCGCCCACCCTCGGGCAGGGCGCCAACCAGACGCTTGAGGACGCCTGGGTCCTCGGCCGCGAACTCGCCGGGGCGGGTGACCCGGCGTCCGGGCTGCGCGCCTACGAGAGGGCCCGCCACCCGAAGATCTCCCTGGTCTCCCGCATGGCGCGGCGCAATCCCGCGAACTGGCGCATCCCGCCGCTGGTCGGCCGGCTGGTCCCGGAGACGTCCCAGAGCGCCCTGCTCGCCCGGTTCAGCAACCGGCTCGCGGCGGAGTCCCCCTGACCGCGCTCTCCTGAGGGACCCGGGCTGACCGGCCACGATGTGAGGACTATTCACATTTTGCCGGATCGGTGTTTCACTCGGCGGAGAGCCACTGGACGTCTCCCCCGGCCGAGGTGCCCCCATGCCCGTCCGCCGTGCCACCCGCGTTCCGATCCTCCTCGTTCTCCTGCTCGCCCTCCTGCCCGTCCCCCGCGCGCACGCGGAGGGCGAGCCGCGCGAGGTGCGCGGCTACGTCGACGCCCACAGCCACCTGATGGCGTACGAGGCGTTCGGCGGCGCGCTCATGTGCGGCAAGCCGTTCGACCCGCGCGGCATCCAGGAGGCGCTGCGCGACTGCCCCGACCACGCCGGCAACGGCGTGCTCGCCTGGTGGGAGAACTTCAACCGGTACGGCACCCCGTTCGGGACGCACGACCCGACCGGCTGGCCGACGTTCAAGGACTGGCCCGCCTACGACTCCCGCACCCACCAGCAGGTGTACTACGAGTGGCTGGAGCGGTCCTGGCGGGCCGGACAGCGCGTCCTCGTCAACCACCTGGTGGACAACCGGCAGCTCTGCGAGATCTATCCGCTCAAGCGCAACCCCTGCGACGAGATGGCGGGCATCCGGCTCCAGGCGCAGCGGATGCGGGAGATGCAGTCCTTCATCGACGGGCGCAGCGGCGGCCCCGGCAAGGGCTGGTTCCGGATCGTGCGCGACTCGGCGGACGCCCGCCGGGTCATCGAGGACGGCAAGCTCGCCGTCGTCCTCGGCATCGAGACCTCCGAGCCGTTCGGCTGCCGGATCGTCGGCGGCGCCCCGGCCTGCACGCGCGCCGACATCGACCGGGGGCTGGACGAGGCGCGGAGCCTCGGCGTGGCCTCGATGTTCGTGTGCCACAAGTACGACAACGCGCTGTGCGGCGTGCGGTTCGACGGCGGGGTGGCGGGCGCGTTCGTCAACCTCGCCAACTTCGTCGGCACCGGGCGGTTCTGGCAGGCCGAGACGTGCACCGGCCCCGCCCACGACAACACGATCGCCCCGGCGGGCGAGGTCGGCGACGCCCTCCAGCCGATCCTGAAGCTGCTCGGGATGGCGGGGATCACGCTCCCGATCTATCCGAGCGGCCCACACTGCAACGTCCGGGGGCTCAGCGACCTCGGCGCGTACATGGTGCGGGGGATGATGAAGCGGCACATGATCGTCGAGGTCGACCACATGAGCGCGAAGGCCGCCGACCGGACCCTCGGCATCCTCGAGGCCGCGCGGTACCCCGGCGTCGTCTCGTCCCACAGCTGGATGGACGCGACGTACCTGCCCCGCGTCTACCGGCTCGGCGGCATGGTGGCCGGGTACGGCAGCGCGGCCGACCGGTTCACCGCCGAGTGGCGGCGGGACAAGGCCCAGCGCGATCCCGCCCGCCTGTTCGGCTACGGCTACGGGCTCGACGCCAACGGCATGGGCGCGCTTCCGGAGCCCCGCACGGGCGGGGACGCGGGCCCGCTGCGCTACCCCTTCACGTCGCCGATCGACCCGGCGGTGAAGCTCGACCGCCTCCGCGCCGGGCTGCGCACCTGGGACCTCAACACCGACGGCGTCGCCAACTACGGCCTCGTCCCGGACTGGATCGCCGACCTCCGCGCGGTCGGCGGGCCGGAGATCACCGAGGACATGGCGCGCGGCGCGGAGGTCTACCTGCGGATGTGGCGCGGCGCCGAGGAGGCGCCGTCCTGAAAGACCGGTAGGCTTCACGGCATGCGTTGACCCCTGCCCGGAAGCCGGGCACCGCCGACGTCTCCTTCGTGACACGCGACCTGAACCGGAGCACACGAAGGAGACGTCAACCATGAGCACGTCGATCCGCATCGACGTTCCCGAGGCGCTCGCCGCCTCGCACAGCAAGTACTTCGGCGCGTCCGGCCGCGCCTGGATCGCGGCGCTGCCCGACCTGGCCGACGCGTTCCTGGAGCGCTGGGCCCTGCGCCTGGACGGCCCGGGACGGCACGGCGTGGTCTCGCTCGTGCTGCCGGTGACCCGCGCCGACGGCACGCCCGCCGCGCTCAAGCTCCAGCCGGTCACCGACGAGCACGCCACCGAACCGGTCGGCCTGCGCGTATGGGACGGCGACGGAGCGGTGCGCCTGCTCGACCACGACGCGGACACCGGCACGATGCTGCTCGAACGCCTGGACGCGGCCCGGCCGCTGTCGTCGGTGGCCGACGACGACACCGCCGTCGGCGTGCTGGCCGAGCTGCTGGTGCGCCTGGTCGCGGTGCCCGCGCCCGAGGGGCTGCGCCGCCTGGCCGACATCGCCGCCGCCATGCTCGACGAGGTTCCCGGGGCCGTGCCCGCGCTGCGCGACCCGGCCGACCGGCGGCTGGTGCGGACGTGCGCCTCGGCCGTGGCCGAACTGGTCGGCGAACCCGGCGACCGCCTGCTGCACTGGGACCTGCACTACGACAACGTCCTCGCCGCCGAGCGGGAGCCCTGGCTGGCCATCGATCCCAAGCCCCTCGCCGGCGACCCCGGATTCGACCTGCTGCCGGCGCTGGACAACCGCTGGGAGGAGGTGGTGGCGAGCGGTGCGATCACCCGGACGGTCCTGCGCCGCTTCGACCTGCTCACCGAGGCCCTCGGCCTGGACCGGAAGCGGGCCACCGGCTGGACGCTCGGCCGCGTTCTGCAGAACGCACTGTGGGACGTCGAGGACGGCGAGACCGCCCTGGGCCCCGCCCAGGTAGCCATCGCCACCGCCCTGCTCCGCCACCGCGCTGGATGACCCCGCAGAGGCGGGCCGTTCTCACCCGCGCGGGCTGAAGGCCCGCACCGCGCCGGCGCCCGCGGGGAGGCTTCCTGACGGGGGTCATCCTCGCCTCGCCCCCCATGGACTTCCACCTCACCGACTCCTTCTTCGTCGTCGCCCATCTGCACTACGTGCTGTTCGGCACCGTGGTGTTCGCGATGTTCGGCGGGTTCTACTTCTGGTGGCCGAAGATGACGGGCCGGAAGCTGAACGAGACCTGGGGGAAGGTCCACTTCTGGACGCTGTTCTTCGGCTTCCACACCACCTTCCTCGTCCAGCACTGGCTGGGCGCCGAAGGCATGCCGCGGCGCTACGCCGACTACGCCGACCAGTTCGCGACCCTGAACTTCGTGTCGTCGATCGGCTCGTTCGTCCTGGGCGCCTCGACGTTCGCGTTCCTGTGGAACGTGCTGTGGTCCTGGCGGCACGCCGAACGCGTCGGGACGGACGACCCGTGGGGCGCCGGAGCCTCGCTGGAATGGGCGACCTCGTGCCCGCCTCCCCGCCACAACTTCACCTCGATGCCGCGCATCCGTTCCTCGCGCCCCGCGTTCGACCTGCACTACCCGCCGAAGGAGCCGCCGCAGGAGGCCGAGCCGGCGCTGCCGCCGCCGGGATGGTCCGGCTGACGGGCGCCGGTCACTCGCCCTGGCCGTCCTCCGGGCCGCCCTTCCGCAGGTCGCCCTGGCCGCCGCCGTGCGACTCCGCCTGGTAGTTGAGATAGAAGCGGTTGACGCGGGTCCGGACCTGCGTGCGGGCCCGGTCCGGTGTCGGCAGCGGGATCACGTGGTGCGGGTAGGGCGCGACCAGGTCGCCGGGCCGCCGGGCCCGCATCAGCGCCTCCGCCTCCTCCGACGGCTGCTCGTGCCGCTCCCGGAACCCCCCTTCCGGCGTCAGCGAGACCAGGCCGCTCTCCACGCCCTCCTCGCGCGTCCGCAGGTCGCGGCGCTGGAGGCTCAGGCAGACCCGGCGGGTGACGGCGAAGGCCGCGATCGGGAAGACGAAGAAGCCGGCGCGGAAGAACCAGGTCGTCCAGAACAGCGGGATCTTGAAGGTCGAGGAGAGGTAGTCGTTGCCGCCGGCCGCCAGCAGGTTGCCGTACCAGGCGATGACGGCGGCCCCGATCGCGGTCCTGGTCGCGGCGTTGCGCGGCCGGTCCAGCAGGTGGTGCAGGCGCTCGTCCCCCGTGGCCCAGCGCTCCACGAACGGGTACAGGCCGATGAGCGTGAAGAACGCGCCGGGCAGGAGGACGGCGGGGACCAGCACGTTCCAGGAGATCGTGTGCCCGGCGACGGTCGTGGACAGGGGCGGCATGATGCGCAGCGAGCCTTCGAGGAACCCGACGTACCAGTCGGGCTGGGAGCCGAACGACACCTGGTCCGGGTCGTAGGGGCCGTACAGCCAGACCGGGTTGATCTGGAAGAAGGCCGCCAGCCCGGCCAGGACGCCGAAGGTGAAGAGGAAGTAGGCCGTGCTCTGCGTCGCGAAATGCGGGAAGGTCGGCTCCCCGGTCACCGCCCGCTCCCGCCGCCCCCGGCCCGGGAAGATCGTGTGGGTCTGGTGCCAGAGGATCATCAGGTGCGCGGTGATGAGGGCCAGCAGGATCCCGGGGATGAGCAGGATGTGCACGGTGAACAGCCGCGGGATGAACTCCTCGGCGGACGGGAACTGCCCGCCGAAGGCCCACAGGGCCGCGTACGTCCCGACGAGCGGGACCGACAGCAGGATGCCCTGGAAGATCCGCAGGCCGGTGCCCGACAGCAGGTCGTCCGGCAGCGAGTACCCGGCGAACCCCTCGGCGACGGCCAGCGTGAACAGCGTCGTGCCGATCACCCAGTTGATCTCCCGCGGCTTGCGGAAGGCGCCGGTGAAGAAGACCCGCAGGAGGTGGACGCAGATCGCCGCGACGAAGACGTTCGCCCCCCAGTGGTGGATCTGCCGCATCAGCAGCCCGCCCCGCACGTCGAACGACACGTGCAGGGTGGAGGCGTACGCCTCGCTGACCCTGACGCCCTTGAGCGGGCCGTACGAGCCGTCGTAGACGATCTCCGTACCGCTCGGGTGGAAGAACAGCGTCAGGTAGACGCCGGTGAGCAGGAGGACGACGAACGAGTAGAGCGCGATCTCGCCGAGCAGGAACGACCAGTGCTTGGGGAACGCCTTGCGGATGTTCTTGTCCAGGAACTCCGCGGACCCGAGCCGGTCGTTGACCCCCCAGAAGAGCTGCCGCACCCGCTCGGCCGTCGCGGTCTCGCTCCCGTTTTGCCCTGCCATAGCGTTCTCCCCCGCCGAGCAGTGGTGTCCTCTGGCGGCTACCCGGGGTGGGTAGGGGCAAACGCTCCGTGACGGCGGCGCGGACAGGGTCAGGCGCCGGCCGCGTAAAGCACCTCCCGCATGCCGGGAAGGGCTTCCCGGTCGGCGCGCCAGACGAGGCGGAGGCCCAGGTCCGGGGCGTCGAACGCCAGCCGGGCGAGGGTTCCGGCGGCCAGCCGGTCGCGGACGGCGAACTCGGGGAGCAGCGCGATGCCGAGGCCCTGCTCGGCCCAGGACGCCATCACGGTGACGCTGCCCGCCCTGACCCGCTCGACCGCGGAGCCGAGAAGCCGCTCGCCGGCCATCCAGAACGAGCACGTCGGCACGTTGACCAGCAGCTTCTCGCCGTGCAGGTCGCCGGCGGCCAGGCGGGGGGCCGCGGCGAGCCGGTGGTCCGGCGCGGCGACGAGGGCGAGCGGCACCGGCTCCACGTCGACGAAGTCCAGCGGCGCCGGCGGGGGCGGGAAACCGAGCCCGCCCACGTCCTCCCCGGCGTCCAGCAGCAGCGCGGCCTCCAGGTCCCCGGAGGCGACCGCGTCGAGGAGCCGGTCGCGGGCCGCGTCCGACCGGACCTCGACCCGCAGGCCGGGCCGCCGCTCGGCCAGCCTGGCCAGGACGCGGGGGACGTGCGTGGCGGCGATCGACTCCAGCGCGCCGAGCCGCAGCACCGGCCGCTCCCCGGCCACCTCGCGGCGGGCCTCCTCCGCCTGCCGCAGCAGGCGCCGCGCCCACCCGCGCATCCGCTCGCCCGCCTCGGTCGGCCGCATGCCCTTCGGGCCGCGGTGGAACAGCGGGACGCCCAGCGACGCCTCCAGCGCGCGGATCTGCTCCGACACCGACGACGGCGCGAGACCGAGCGCGTTGGCCGCGTCGGTGACGGTCCGGTGGGCGAGGACGGCCTCGAACGTCCGCAGCTGGCGCAGTTCCATGCCGGTGGCAACCCGGCCCGTCCGTTCGGATATTCCGAACGCGCCGTGCGGTTCCGCCGGTGGAGCCCGGCGGCGCGGATTCCCAGACTGGGGCCCCATGACCTCGGTTCTTCCCTCCGCACCGGCGGACGCGGCCCCCGCGCGGCGCGGCCTCGCCCTCCTCGGCATCTCGCTCGGTTACTTCATGGTGCTGCTCGACACGACCGTCCTGTCGGTGGCCGAACCCGACCTCGCCGACTCCCTGAACGGGACGGTCGCGGGCCTGCAATGGGCCGTCACCGGCTACACCGTCGTCTTCGGGGCGCTGCTCCCGTCGGCGGGCGCCCTCGCCGACCGGTACGGCGCGCACCGCGTCTTCCGCGTGGGCGTCGCGGCCTTCGGCGCGGGGTCGCTGCTGTGCGCCGCGGCGCCGGACCTGTGGACGCTCGTCGCGCTGCGCGCGGTCCTCGGCGCCGCCGCCGCGGCCTGCGTGCCCGCGTCCATGGCGATGATCGTCCGCCTGTACCCCGCGCCCGCCGAGCGCGCCCGCGCCGTGGCGACCTGGGCGGCGACCAGCGGCGCCGCCCTCGCGGCCGGCCCCGTCGCGGGCGGCGCCCTGGTCGGCCTCGCGGGCTGGCGCGCGATCTTCCTGGTGAACGTCCCGCTCGCCGCCGCCGTCCTCGCGCTCGCGGCGGGACGGGCCGTGCGCTGCCCGCGCGGGGTCCGGCGCATCGACCCGGCGGCGCAGCTCCTCGCGTGCGCCGCGCTGGGACTGCTGACCGACGCCCTCATCGCCCTGGGCGGCGGGCCGGGCGTCCACGCGGCCGCCTCGGCGGCCGGAGCGGTCGCGGCCGGTGCGGCGTTCGCGGTCCGCGAGCGCGGGAGCCGGGCGCCGGTCCTGGTCCCGGCGGTGCTCCGGGCGCCGGGAATGCGAGCCGCGCTGGCCGCCGGCGCCGCGGTCAACTTCGTCATGACCGGAGTGCTGTTCGTGCTGCCGCTGGTGTTCCGGCAGAGCGTCGGGCTGACGCCGTTCCAGACCGGCCTGGCGTTCCTGCCGATGACCCTGCCGTTCGCTTTCAACCCGCTGCTCACCGGGCGCATCGTCGCGCGGACGGGGCCGCGCCGCCCCGTCCTGGCGGGACTGGGCCTGCTGACCGCCGGGGGAGTGCTGTTCGGCGCCGTGCTGCCGGACGGCGCGTCCTACCCGTCGCTCGTCGCGGGCCTGCTGTGCACCGGGTTCGGCGTGTCGTTCGCGCTGCCCGCCCTCGCGACGATGGTCGTCGCCGCGGCCCCCGAGGGCGCGGCCGGCGCGGCGGGCGGCCTGCTGAACGCCGTCCGGCAGCTCGGCGCCACCCTCGGCGTCGCGATCATGGGGGCGTTCGCGCCGGTCGGAGCGGGGGACGGCTCCCGCGATCCGGCCGACGCCCTGCTCGTCGCCGCCGCCGTCTGCGCGGTCGCCTGCGCCTACGTCCTCGCCGCTACGCCACGCGCACGTTCGCGCCGGACGCCTTGAGGTCGTCCCGCAGGGCGCGGATGTCGGTGCGCAGCCGCTCGGCGGCCCGCGGGTCCGGTTCCAGGCCGCCGAGGCCGTCCTCGATGAGGGCGAGTTCGGCGGTTCGGAGCCGTTCGAGCAGCCGGCGCGTCTCCCCGGCCGGCACGCCCCACTGCTCCTTCCGGCGCCACTTGCGGAACGCGAGCACGTGGCCCTCGCCCGGTATCAGGACGCCGCCCCGCGTCTCGGCGTGCACTGTGCGCCGGAAGTGCGAGAGGTAGCGGCGCCTGGCCAGGCGGTAGGAGACGACCGCCGCCAGCAGGATCGGCGCGCCCTTCACCGGCATCAGCACCAGCCCGGTCAGGACGGGGGCGTCCCACCAGGAGTGCAGCGCCATCGCCAGGACGAACGCGCCCACCGCGGCGGTGAGGTGCGCCTTGGAGGCGCGTCCGATCAGGCAGCCCAGGCCCGCGCCGCCGACCGCCGTCATCGCCCAGTGGCTCCACCACGCCCCGCAGACCACCCGGGTGCCGAACGAGAAGAACGCCGCGTTCGCGTCGTGCGTGGCGCCCGTGAGGACGATCGTGTTCAGCACGTACAGGAAGTTCTCCGCGAACTGGAAACCCAGCCCCGACAGCGCGCCGTAGCCCCACCCGTCGAGCGGCCCGCGGACCGCGGCCGGCGCCATCAGCGCCAGCGTCGCGACGCCGAGCAGCTTCAGGATCTCCTCGTCCACCGGCGCGGCGATCGACGCGCCCCAGGCGGCGTTGAACCCCGGCCCGGCGGTCTTCCCGACGATCGCCTGGAACGCCGCGTTGGCGGGCAGCGCGGTCCCGAACGCGGCCAGCCCGCCCCACGCCACCGCGATCAGCGCGTAGCCGAGCGGCGGCGAGCGGACGGGGTGCAGCCGCCGCAGCAGCCATACTCCGCCGGCCAGCGCCGGCGCGAGCAGCACGGCCCCGGCGATCGCGCCGGAGGGGAACGCAGCGACGTGTGCGCCGATCCCGCGCAGCGCGATCCAGGCGCCGAGCAGGCACGCCGCCGCCCACAGCCAGAACGCGGGACGGCGCACCGGCCCGCCGCGGGTCATCCCCATGGCGCCGCGATCCTGATCGTCCGCACCATCGCCTCGACCTGCGGGGCCGCGTCCCCGAAGGCGCGCGGCGGGCCCGTCGCCGTGACCGCCGCGCCGAGCGTCCCCTTGGCGAACACGGTCGCCGTGCCGACGCGCTCGCGCCCCGCGAGCCGTCCGGTCAGCCCGGTCAGGCCCTGCGCGGTCGTGAACGGGACGGGCCCCGTCCCGAGGCGGGTGCGCCCGCCCGCGGCGACGATCCGCCCGAGACCGCCCCACAGCGCCCGGGTGTCCGCCGATCCCAGCGGGACCACCACGCTGAGGTCGAAGACCACGTCGCCGCTGAGCAGTTCGGCGCTGCTGGCGAGGGAGGTGGTGCCCCGGTTCAGGACCCAGCCGGGGGAGGTGACCGAGAACGTCACCGGGCGGACGCCGCCGCGCTCCGTCCCGACCGACACCACCGTGCCCGGCGCCAGCGGCTGCCCGCGGGTCCCGAGGGCCCGGTCGAGCAAGGGAAGCCCGGCGCCGAAGACCAGCAGCACGAGCGCCACCACGCCCGTCCCCCACCATCTGACCCGCACCACGCGACCCCCCGACGACGTGCGCTGCGGAAATGCCCTTTGACAGGCGGAAATGCCCCTTGACAGGGCGGCTAAACAAGATCAGGCCGCGGGGGTCACCAGTGCGCGGGCCGCGCCAGCGCGGCGGGAAGCCGCGTCGCCGCGTCGCCGCGCGCCGAGTCGAGCTGCGCCTGGGTCAGGAAGAGGCATCCGGTGAGGTCGGCGCCCCGCAGATCGGCGTCCCGCAGGTCCGCGCCGGTCAGGTCGGCGACCCGCAGGTCCGCCCCTCGGAGGTCGGCGGCGATCAGATACGCGCCGCGCAGGTCGGCGCCCCGCAGGTCGGCCCCCTTGAGCCTCGCCCCCACCAGATCCGCCCCCCGCCGGTTCTTCCTCCGTCCGGGGACCCCCGCCCTGGCGAGCTCTCCCGCCCGCGACAGCAGGCCGTTCACCCTCTCCCGGACGGCCCGGACGTCCACCTCGGCGACCTCGGCGGGGCCGCCCTCGGTGAGGCGGTCGACCTCGTCGGACGCCCGCCGCAGCTCGTCGCGGATCGAGCCGGAGGACGGCATCGCCGCGGCCTGGTCCAGGTACCAGAGCAACTCGTGGAGCTGGCGCATCACGGGGAACACGGCGAACATGCGGCGCGCGACGTCCGGATCTCCGCGCCAGTCCGTGCCGGAGAAGGTCTCGCGCGACACCTTCTGCCCGGCGCCGAAGCAGTCGAAGACCGTGCAGCCCGGAAAGCCGCGCTCCCGGAGGTCGGCGTGGATGCCGCAGCGGAAGTCGGCCAAGAGGTTGCGGCAGGGCTCGCCCGCGTCCTTGTCCACGGCGAAGTCGGCGGACCGCGAGAACGGCAGCGCGACGCAGCACAGCCCGAAGCAACTGGCGCAGTCGGCCTTCAGATCCGATCTCTCCGGCACTTCCCGACCCCCCGGCTCGTGGACGACGCTCCATTGTCGCGCCGGGCCGGCCGTGCCCTGGACGCGCGGACCGCCGCGGTCCCGGATACAGTTGCGGACTCCTATGACACCACCCCTCACCGAACCCGCCATCGTCTCCAGACTCCGCGCCGCGGGCTGCGTGTTCGCGGAGGACGAGGCGCGGCTCATCCTCTCCACGGCCCGGACCCCGGACGACGCCGCCGCCATGGTCGAGCGGCGCGCGAACGGCGAGCCGCTCGAACACGTCCTCGGCTGGGCGATGTTCTGCGGGCTGCGGATCGCCGTCGGACCCGGGGTCTTCGTGCCGCGGCACCGCACCCAGTTCCTCGTCCGGCGGGCCCACGCCCTCGCGCCTCCCCGGCCGGTGATCCTCGACCTGTGCTGCGGATCGGGCGCGCTCGGGGCCGCGCTCGCCTCCGGCGTGGGGGAGTGCGTCCTGCACGCCGCCGACATCGAACCCGCGGCGGTGCGCTGCGCCCGCGGCAACATCGCGCCGTACGGCGGCACGGCCCACGAGGGCGACCTCTTCGACCCCGTCCCGGGTGAGCTGCGCGGGCAGGTCGACGTGCTTCTGGCGAACGTGCCCTACGTCCCGACCGGGGACGTCGCGCTGATGCCTGCGGAGGCGCGCGACCACGAACCGCGTTCGGCGCTCGACGGCGGCCCCGACGGCCTCGACGTGCTGCGCCGCGTCACCGCCGAGGCGTCGAGCTGGCTCGCCCCGGGCGGCCGCCTGCTGTTCGAGACGAGCGACCGGCAGGCCGCCGCGGCCGTCGCCGCCGTGGAGGCCGGCGGCCTCGCGGCCGCCGTCGCGGCGTCCGAGGAATTCTCCGCCACGGTCATTGTCGGCGCAAAGCCGGTGTAAAACTCCACAGGCGGGTATCGGTCGGTCAGGACCGAGCCGAAGGAGTGAAGCCAGATGCGCCGCATCAGCGCAGCGATCAGCGCCATTGTCGGGACGATCGTCAGCGTCGTGACCCTGCCGTTCCGCGTTCTGGGGCGGTTGCTGACCCCCGGTCGCGGCCGCAGCCGCCGCGGGGCGGCGTGACGCATATCCGGATCGCCCCGGGCCGGTTCTCCCCGAACGGCCCGGGGCGATCGCATGGAAAAAGCGTTGCGCGCCCGGCCGGCGTCCCGCACCATAGGAGCAAGCCACTGATCGGAAACGGACGGGAAGGAGCGGCGGCCATGGTCACGACCATCACCCAGCAGGCCCCGCGGCTTTCCGGATTCGGCGCGGGTCAGGGTCCCGTCTTTATCGGAAACGCCTCTGGATAGGGCCGCCAGGCTCCGCCGGAGGCCGCCAGGGAGAGATCCCGGCGGCCTTTCGTTTCCCTCAAGGGTCAGTAGCTCAATGGGGAGAGCGCCCGCCTTGCAAGCGGGAGGATGCCGGTTCGAATCCGGCCCGATCCACGGCCTTCGAGCTCATGTGGACGAGCGCCCGGTCGAAACCCGGGAGGACGAGGTTCGACTCCTCGGACGGCCACCGAGCGGAGCTTTCCCGGCTCCGCGCGTCGCACAGGCCTGAATGGTGAGGCGGCTGGCTTCCACCCAGCAGAACCGGGTTCGATTCCCGGGTGCGGCTCTGGACTGGACCGGCGGGAGTAACGACCCCCGGCCGGTCCTCCCCGTGCCCACGGGCGGGCGGACGCCACCGCCCGCCGGCGGGCACCCGTGCTGGATCATCCAAGGGCAGGATGCGTGACTCTGGATCACGTCATGCAGGTTCGACCCCTGCTCCAGCAGCCCGACGGCCGGGCCGCCGCCTCACCGGCGGAGCCCGCAGCGTCAGTACTCGCCCGTCGGCCTGCCGGAGGCGGCGCCCGTGGAGCTGAGCCGCGCCTGGCGGCGCGGCCACGACAACCCGGCGCTCGACCTGCTGCTGCGGCACTTGTGACCGCCGGAGACCGCCTTGACGGCGCCCGCCCGCTCGCTTAATTTGGCGTCCAAATATTGGCCGTCAAAGTATCGGCCCGCATCCCCGGCAACCTGGAGGAACGATGAGCGACTTTCCCTCGTACGCGCCGTCTGAGGAGCATGAGCTGCTGCGGAGTTCGGTGCGT
>NZ_JBEZJP010000005.1:0-58460 GCF_040653175.1 Actinomadura sp. NPDC048032 | reverse complement strand
CCGACCTGGCCATCGACACCCTCCAGGCCTCCCCCGCCCGCATCTACGACTACTTCCTCGGCGGCAAGGACAACTACGCCGTCGACCGCGCGGCCGCCGAGGAGATCATGAAGACGGTGCCCGACGCTCCCGCCGCGGCCCGCGCCAACCGCGACTTCCTGACCCGCGCCGTCCGCCACCTGGCGGCGCAGGCCGGCATCCGGCAGTTCATCGACGTCGGGACCGGCCTGCCCACGCAGGGCAACGTCCACGAGATCGCCCGCGACGCCGCTCCGGACGCCCGCGTGGTCTACGTGGACCACGATCCCGTGGTGCTGGCGCACGGCCGCGCCCTGCTGGAGGGCAGCCCCAGCGTCGCGGTCGTCGAGGGCGACCTGCGCCGCCCCGAGGAGCTGCTGGCCGACCCCCGGCTGAACGAGCTGATCGACTTCGGCGAGCCCGTCGGCCTGCTGCTGGTGGCCGTCCTGCACTTCGTGCACGACGATGACGACCCCGCCGGGCTCGTCGGGCGCCTCGCCCGCCGGCTGCCCTCCGGCAGCCACGTGGTGATCTCCCACGGCTACGACGGCGGCATGGACCCCGGCGACACCGAGCACTCCCAGGCCGTGTACCGCAGGTCGAAACTGCCGATCTACTCGCGCGGCCCCGAGGAGGTGGCCCGCTGCTTCGCCGGGCTGGAGATCCTCGACCCCGGCGTCGTGTGGGTCCCGCAGTGGGGCCGCCCGCGCCCCGCGGGGCCGGCGCCGGACCCGCGGTGGTGCCACTTCATCGGTGCCGTCGCCCGCAAGCCCTGACCGGTTCCCCCTCACCCCGCCCCGCGGGCGATCACGGTCGGCAGCTCGGCGAACCCGCGCACGTACGGCGAGTTGACCCACCGGGCCCGGGCCTCGTCGATGTCGTAGTCGCCGGTGCGGGCCGCCAGCTCCTCCAGAGCGACCCGGGCCTGCAGCCGGGCCAGGTGCGCCCCGATGCAGTAGTGCCGCCCCGACCCGAAACTGATCTTGGCGTTGGTGTCGCGGTCCAGGTCGAAGCGGTCGGGATCGGCGAAGGCGCGCGGGTCGCGGTTCGCGGCGCCGATCACCAGCAGCATGCGGGCCCCGGCCGGGACGGTCACGCCGTGCAGCGTGAACTCCGCGGTCACCGTCCGCCCGTCGGCCTGCGCCGGGGCCTCCAGCCGCAGCGTCTCCTCGATCCAGTCGCCGATCCGCCCGAACGCCCCGGACGGCCGGTCCAGATGCCGCCAGGCGCAGTGCCAGGCGTTCGAGATCAGGTGGGTGGCCGTCTCGTTCCCGGCCGCGATCAGGATGAACAGCACCCCCATGATCTCGGCTTCGGTCAGGTGGTCGTCGCCGTCGGCGGCGTCCAGCAGCGCCGACGCCAGGTCGTCGCGGCGCCGCGCCCGGCGCTCGGCGAGCAGACCGTGGAAGTAGCCCACCAGGGCCGAGAGCGCCCCGCGGCCCGCCTCGGTCACGTCCCGGACGCCCTGCTGGTGGTGGACGATCGCGTCGGCCAGCCGCCGCAGCTCGCCGCGGTCGGACTCCGGGACGCCGACCAGCTCGGAGATGACGTCCATCGGCAGCAGCGCCGCGTAGTCGGCCACGAGGTCCAGTTCCGCGCCGCCCGGGCCCGCGCCGTCCAGCGCCCGGTCCAGGTGGCCGCGCGCGATGCCGCGGACCCGTCGCTCGAGCGCGGCGACGCGGCGCGGGGTGAACGCCTTCGCCACGAGCCCGCGCATCCGGGTGTGCTCGGGCGGGTCCATCGCGAGGAACGACGCGTGCGTCCGCGCCTCCGGCCCCCACACCGACGGCTCCAGCAGGATCCCGTTCGCGCTGGAGAAGCGCCGGAAGTCCCGGAATGCCGCGGTCACGTCCGCGTGCCGCGACAGGACGAAGAAATCCTCCTCGTCATTTCTGTAGACCGGCGCGTCCTCCCTCAACTGCGCGTAGACCGGATACGGGTCCTGTTGAATTCCGAAGTCGTACAGGCTGTACCGCACACCCATCGCAGCCTCCTACCGCCATCGAAAGCCGCACGCCGGTCAGCATTCGCTTACGGCGTCCTCCCCCCAACCCCAGCACATCGCGAAGGGCGCCATGTGACCGATTACGGCCATCCGGCGGTGGACCGTGCCACAATTCCCGCGCTCGAATGGCCGCGTCACGGCCGAAGGCGGCGGGACGCGGGCCGGGGCGGGCGGGGGCGCGGCGAGCGGTCAGCCGGCGGGCTTGTCGCGGAGGCGCCCGACCGGGTGGGGCCCGTCGGTCTCCAGGCGGTACTCGTCGCCGAACTTGGCGCGGTGCTCGTCGATGACGCGCTCCTGCGGCGGCCGCTCGGCGTTGATCTTGTCCTGGTACTCCTCGAAGCGGCGGTGCGCCTCCTGGACGTAGCCGGTGCCGAGGGTCGTGTAGTCGATCTGCGTGGCGAGCAGTTCGCGCACGTACTGCTTGTTCGGCTCGAAGGTGACCGGCTCGGGAAGCATGGGGGCGAGGATGCTCTCGGGGTCGCGGCCGTCGTGGCGGCGCATCAGGTCGCAGGCGATCCGCAGGTGCTCCAGCTCCATGTTCAGGTGCAGCTCCCAGATGTCCTTGATGCGCGGGTCGGACTCGGTCCGCATGAACGAGTAGTACAGGTAGCACTCGTTGTACTCGTGGTTGACGAGCCGCTCCCACCAGGTCTCCCCGGGGTCGACCAGCGACTCGTAGTGGGTGACGTGCTCCTCCTCGATGAGGCCGATGTCCTGGTAGAGCTGCCGCGCGATGGGCTCCATGTACATGGGGCCGACGTTCATGTAGAAGTTCATCGTCTGCTGCTCGGCCGCCATGATCGTCAGCGCGTGCAGCTTGGAGACCGGCGCCGCCGCCTCGCGGTCGTAGGGCTCGCGGACGTTGTCGAACGGGTGGCGGTGCTGCAGGTGGCCGGGCCGTCCCGGCATCACCTCGGTGAGCTGGTCGACGATCTTCTCGGCCCGGCGGTGCTCGATCATCTCGTACAGGTTGGCGTACCGGTACAGGTGGTCGAAGTCCTCCAGCAGCCCGAACTCGTAGGCCTGCTTCAGGTAGGGGTCGGGCTCCTGGCGGGCGACCCAGCCGGTCAGGTCGACCGCGACCTGCTCGTAGCTGATGGTGGTCTCCAGCACCGACGCCTGGCCGGGCAGCAGCCAGTTGACCACCTTCTGCTGCTGCTGCTCGATGTTGCGGACCTGCGCCAGCTGCCGCTTGACCTCCAGGTCGGGGCAGATGCGGTTGAAATGGTGGCTGAACATGATCGCCTCCACCTCGATGCCGTTCATCGCGATGATGCGGCACTTGGTGTAGGGATCGGCCGTGTCGGGGTCGACGGGCGCCACGTCCAGCTGCGCCCAGTTGCGGAGCTGGTCGTCCAGCGGGATGCCGCGGTGTTCGAGCGGGTTGAAGGCCACCGGCCTCCTCCCTTCCTGCTGCGGGGCGGTTCGGGCTGACGCCCGGGGCGCGTACCCGAAGCGATCCGTCCCGCACCTCCCGGCACCGTCCGATTCCAAGATTGGTCCGGCGTTGACCGAAGCCCGGCGGGAAGAAGCCAGAGCCACCGGTATGGGGCCTCCCGCCCTGGGTACGGCCCGCCGCATCGCCCACCCACCGCGCCGTTCGGCGCTCCGCGCCAGGCCGCGGCCGAGCGAGAAAGCGAGAGAGGCCATGCGGACCACACCCGCCGGCACCGGGACCACCGGGGACGTCGTCGACCTGCTGCGCGCGCAGCACGGCCGGATCAGGGACCTGTTCGACGAGGTCATGAACTCCGAGGGCGCCGAGCGCAAGGACGCCTTCCGGCAGCTGGTCAAGCTGCTGGCGGTCCATGAGACCGCCGAGGAGGAGATCGTCCACCCCGTGGCCCGGCGCCTGCCCGGCGGCGACGGCATCGTGGACGACCGGCTGGCCGAGGAGCGCGAGGCCAAGGAGCTGCTCGCCGAGCTGGACGGCATGGACCCCGGCGATCCGCGCTTCCTCAAGTCGCTCGACAAGCTTCGCGTGGACGTGCTGACCCACGCCCGCGCCGAGGAGCGCTACGAGTTCGACCGGCTCAAGGACGAGCTGAGCCCCGCCCAGCTCAGGGGCTTCGCCGCCGCCGTCCGCGCGGCGGAGGCCACCGCGCCCACGCGCCCGCACCCGGGAGTGGAGTCCGCGACCAGGAACATGCTCGCCGGGCCGCTCGCCGCGGTGACCGACCGCGTCCGCGACATGATCCGCGCCGCCCGCGACAAGAGCTGACCCGGCCGTTCAGCGCGGCGGCCGGAGGTCCGTGCAGCCGTGCCGCTCGACGGCGCGCCCGGCGAAGGTGCGCAGTGCGGCCCGCAGGAACGACTTCGTCGGGGCGGCGTACTCGGTCGCGTCGACCAGGAACAGCGCCCGCGCGGTGTGCCCCGGGCAGCGTGCCGTGGCCCAGGCGCTGTGGGTGTCGAGGCCGGAATCGGCCTTCAGGCCGTAGCGGCCGCCATGCCCGCCGTCGTACCGGGTGGTCCGCAGCCTCTGCGCGTACGGGCCGTAGTTCGCCTGGAAGTGGTACGCCGCCGCGGAGAAGGCCACGGTCTTGCCGAGCACGCACTCCTCGACCGGCGCGCTCCCCCCGCCGTCCGTCCACTTGATCCAGTTGACCTCGCCCCGGTCCACGGCGGTGGCGACCGGGATGCCCGCGCAGGTGCCGCCGGCGTTCTCGGGGGCCGTCTCCCCGGTCGGCCTCGGCACGGGCGGCACCGGGCCGCCGGGTCTGGCGTCGCAGCCGTAGTGGCGGGCGGCCCGCACCGCGGTGGCGGTGACGAGCCGGGCGACTCGATGCGCCTTCGCGGGATCCGCGAGCGTCTCCTTTGAGGCCGCGGACACCAGGACGGACGCGGGCCGGTTGGCACAGGGCAGCACCACGGCGGTGTTGCGCAGATCGGTGTAGCCCTCCCAGCCGCCGCCCAGCGCCACCGGCAGTTCGCCGGAGCCGCGGTGCAGCCGGGTGAAGAACGCTCCGGGAGCGCCGGTGTTGTCCAGCGTGTCGGCGACGTCGCCGATGGTGAGGCTGAGGTCGGCGACCGTGCACCGCTCCCACCGCAGGGCGTCGTCCGCGATGTGCTCGTCGCGTCCGAGACCGCTCGCCTCGTGGCCGGTGAGGACGGCGGACTCGGCCT
This sequence comes from Actinomadura sp. NPDC048032, assembly GCF_040653175.1. Classification (NCBI taxonomy): domain Bacteria; kingdom Bacillati; phylum Actinomycetota; class Actinomycetes; order Streptosporangiales; family Thermomonosporaceae; genus Actinomadura; species Actinomadura sp. NPDC048032. Next base: position 53,314 of record NZ_JBEZJP010000005.1, on the reverse strand, counting down.
CGGGGACGAGCCCCTGGCAGAAGCCGGCGAGCGCGTCCCGGTAGCGCCAGTCCCTGCCGGTGTCGCTGAGCCGGTACCAGGCGAACACGGCGACGGCGATCGCCACCAGCGGCACCACTCCGAACAGTCCCGCTCGCCGCAACCCCGGCATCCCGCTCCGCGCCCCACTTCCGGTCGGCCGCAACACCCTCCGGCGCACGACACAAAGCCCTCTTCCTATCGGCGCCGCCACCCGCCGTCAACAGTCCGCTGAGCGCGGCGACCCCGCTGAGTACCCCACCGGACGGACCTGAGTAGCCGCACGGATCGATCAAGCGTCCGGGGGGCTGTTCACTGAAGTCGTGACCACAGAGAACACCGCTGCCGTCTCCCGGAAGCGCTCGGGCTGGCGCGTGGCCGCGGCGATCGCGCTCGCCCTGCTGCTCCCCGCCACCGCGCTCGCCTGGATCTGCGTGCTCGCGACCCCCGAGTACGGCCGGTGCCTCACCTACGGGGAGCAGTGCGATCCGGCCTCCGGCATCCTCATGCCCATCGCGTGGTGGTCCTTCTGGGCCAGCGCCGCCGCCGGCGTCACCGCCCTGATCCTCCGCTCCTCCTGGACGGCGACCCGGCGAATCCACCCGATCCTGGTCACGGGGCAGGTCGTGCTCGCGATCGTGACCCCGGCAGCCGTGATCGCCAGTGGATGAAGCCCGGACCGGCCGTGTCGTGTGACGCAGGTCACGGGAACCTGAACGTTCCGGTGAACAGTCCCCGCATGTGGAGATGAGTTTGCGTACCCGGGTTCACGCCGGGGATCCGGATGCGTTCAGAGAACTGTTCGACGAACAGGTGCGCTCGGTCTACAACCACGCCTTCCGCCTGACGGGGAACTGGGCGACGGCGGAGGACGTGGTGTCCCTGACCTTCCTGGAGTCATGGCGCCTTCGCGAGAGGGTCGACGTCGAGGCGGAGGGGTCGCTGCGTCCCTGGCTGCTGGGCATCGCCACCAACGTCGCCCGCAACGTGCGCCGCGCGGCCAGGCGGCACGACGGCGCGCTGGCGCGGCTTCCGAGGAGCGACACGGTCCCGGACTTCACCGACGAGGCCGCGGGCCGCATCGACGATCGCGAGCGGCTCGCCTTGATGCGCGCGGCGCTGGCGACGCTGCGCGAGCCCGAGCGCGAGGTGCTGGCGCTGTGCGTCTGGTCGGGGCTCGGCTACGCCGAGGCCGCCGAAGCGCTCGGCGTGCCGGTCGGCACGGTGCGCTCCCGGCTGTCGCGCGCCCGCAGGAAGCTCGACGGCCTCACCACCGGAGGCGCCCGGCCGCCCGCAGAAGACCGGGAACCGCCTTCCGGCCACGGACAGCAAGAGGGTGACCGCGAGATCGCGGTCCGGTCCGCTCAGGAGAAGACCCGATGAATTCCACACCGATCCAGCCGAACCCGGACGAGCGTGAGGAGCTGGCCCGGCTGCTGCCGGTGCCGGCGGAGCGGGATCTGCCGGGCGACCGCCGCCAACGACTCCAGGAGTTCGTGATGAGCGAGATCCAGCAGGACCTTCGATCGGCCGAGCAGGCTCCGCGCCGCCCCTCCAGGCGGCGCCCCCTCCTCCTCGCCGCGGCGGGCACCGCGATCGCCGCGGCGGCCGCCGCGGTGGCGATCGGCGCCGTCGGCGCCGGAGGGGCCCGGAAGCCGGACGAGGGCCCGGGGGCGTCGGCCCCGTCCGGCCGGCAGGTCCTGCTCGTGGCCGCCACCACCGCGGCGAAGACGCCGGCGGGAGGCGGCGCGTACTGGTACGTCCGGACGGTGTCCACCGCTCGCGAGGGCGGCGCCCGCACCTCGCTGGAGAGCTGGACCGGGCGCGACGGCCGGGTCTGGTGGAAGGGAGAGAAGACGGGCGGCAAGGTGGTCCCGCTGACCCGTCCCGCCCCGTTCCGGCTCGGCGGCCCCGGCGTCACCCTCGCCCAGCTCCAGAGCCTTCCGAGCTCTCCCGGCGCACTGAAGGCGCGGATCGCCGCCGGCGTGGAGCGCGGCGGCATCGAGACCAGTGCCGGCCGCCCCGACGCCGCCGCGCGGGAGCGCTCCGTCTTCGACGGGCTCCTCTCCCTCGTCTCCCAGCTCCCGGCCCCGCCGAAGGTCCGCGCCGCCGCCTTCCGCGCGATCGCCGCCTATCCGAACGTCCAGGACCTCGGTGCGGTCAAGGGCGGGCAGGGCCTGTCGATCTCCTTCGGCGGAGGAGGGGACGCGCACCTGGTCGTCGATCCGAAGACGTCCCGCATCACCGACACCGACTTCTTCGTCTCGGCGGACGGCGCGCGGGTCACCGTCCCCGGCGGCGCCGCGATCACGGCCGAGTGGACGGACCGGGCGCCCAGGTAGCGCCCCCCGCACGCGGAGACCGTCTGGACCTGCATGATCGGGGGATCATGCAGGTCCCACGGGACGGGGGGCTACTCCCCGGCGGTCTCCGCGGCCTCGGCGGCGGCGCGGGACTCGATGATCTCCTGCTCGGCCCGGGTGTGGCCCTCGATGATGATCCGGACGACCTCCTCGGGGTCGTCGGTGAGGTGGATCAGGTCGATGTCCTGCGGCGAGATCTTGCCGGAGGTCAGCATCGACTCCTTGACCCAGTCGAGCAGGCCGCCCCAGAACCTCGTGCCGACCAGCACGATCGGGAACCGGGTGATCTTCTTGGTCTGGACGAGGGTGATCGCCTCGAACAGCTCGTCCAGCGTCCCGAAGCCGCCCGGCAGGACGACGAAGGCCTGCGAGTACTTCACGAACATCGTCTTGCGGACGAAGAAGTACCGGAACTCCAGGCCGATGTCGAGGTGGTCGTTCAGCTTCTGCTCGAACGGCAGCTCGATGCCGAGGCCGACCGACAGGCCCCCGTTCTCGTCGCAGCCCTTGTTGGCCGCCTCCATGATCCCCGGCCCGCCGCCGGTGATCACGGCGTAGCCGGCCTCGTGCAGGCGGGCGCCGATGTCGACCGCGAGCTCGTACTCGGGCGAGTCCGGCTTGGTGCGGGCGCTGCCGAAGACGCTGACGGCCTTCGGCAGCTCGGCGAGGAGGCCGAAGCCCTCGACGAACTCCGCCTGGATCCGCAGCACCCGCCACGGGTCGGCGTGCACCCAGTCGACCGGGCCGCGGCCGTCCAGGAGCCGCTGGTCGGTCGTGGTCGGGGGGACGGCCTTCCCCCGCAGCATGGCCGGCCCCTGCCGGCGCGAGCGGGAATTCACTTCCGATGTCATGAGGCCACGGTAATGGGACCCTCCAGCCACGTGCGCATTCGTTGCTCGCACTCGGCGATGAGAGGGATCTCGACGTACTCGTCCCGCGTGTGCGCGAGGGTCGGCTCGCCGGGGCCGTAGTTGACGGCCGGGACGCCGAGCTCGGCGAAGCGGGCGACGTCCGTCCAGCCGAGCTTCGCGCGGACCTCCGCGCCGCTCGCCGCGGCGAACGCGGCGGCGGCCGGGTGGTGCAGGCCCGGGCGGGCGGCCGACGCGCCGTCGGTGACCGTCACCTGGAAGCCGGCGAAGGTTTCCCGCAGGTACGCCTCCGCGTCGGCGAGGGACTTGTCAGGCGCGAACCGATAATTCACGGTGACGACGCATTCGTCCGGGATGACGTTCCCGGCGACGCCTCCCGAGATGAACACCGCGTTCAGGCCCTCGTGGTACTCCAGCCCGTCCACGACCGGGCGGGACGGCTCGTAGGCGCGCAGGACGTCCAGGATCGCCCCCGCCGAGTGGATCGCGTTCGACCCCATCCAGGCGCGCGCGCTGTGCGCCCGCTCCCCCGTCGCGGTGACCTCGACGCGCATCGTGCCCTGGCAGCCGCCCTCGATCAGCCCGCCGGTCGGCTCCATCAGCACCGCGAAGTCGCCCGCGAGCAGCTCCGGCCGTGCCTGCGCGAGGTGCCGCAGCCCGTTGCGCGCGGCCTCGACCTCCTCGCAGTCGTAGAAGACGTAGGTGACGTCGCGGCTGGGCCGGGCGACGGTCGCGGCGAGCCGCAGCGCGACCGCGACGCCGCTCTTCATGTCGGTGGTGCCGCAGCCGTAGAGCCGGTCGCCCTCCACGCGGGACGGGAGGTTGCCGTTCAGCGGGACGGTGTCGAGGTGCCCGGCCAGCACGACCCGTTCGGCCCGTCCGAGATCGGTGCGCGCGACGACGTTGTTGCCGACGCGCTCCACCGCCAGGTGCGGCAGCGCGCGCAGCGCCTCCTCGACGGCCCCGGCCAGGGGTTCCTCCCCGCCGCTCACCGACTCGATGTCGACGACCGCCGCCGTCAGGTCCGCGACGTCCGAGTACAGATCAAGCCCCATGGTCGAAGGTTATCTATCATCGCGTCCGTGGAGATGCCCGTACTGGAGTGCGCCGTCCATTGGGCGCGTCCCGCCGACGACCCCCGGATGCGCGACCTCCTCGACGACGGGGAGCGCGCCCGCTACGACCGGTTCATGCGCGCCGAGGACAAGGCCCGGTTCGTCACCGGGCGGTTCCTCGCGCGCACGGTCCTCGCCGAGGCCACCGGCCGGGCCCCGCGCGACCTGCGCTTCACCACCGACTGCCGCCTGTGCGGCGACGCGCACGGCAAGCCGCGCCTGCCCGGCAGCGGCCTGGACTTCTCGCTCTCCCACTCGGGGGACCGCGTCCTGCTCGTCGTCGTCGAGGGCGCCGAGGTCGGGGCGGACGTGGAGCAGGAGAGCGACCGCGACATCGACGGCCTCTCCCGGATGGTCCTCACCACCGCCGAATCGGAGGCACTGAAGGCCATGACCGACCGGAAGCGCGGTTTTCACGTCTACTGGAGTCGGAAGGAGGCCCTTCTGAAGGCCACCGGCCACGGCCTGGCCGCGCCGATGACCGCCATTCACGTGTCCGGCCCGGACGAGCCCCCCGAGGTGCTGGGCTGGGAGGGCGAGGCGGCCGTCTCGCCCGTCCGCCTCGCCGACCTGGACGCGGGCCCCGGCTACGCCGCCTCGGCCGCCGTCCTCACCGACCGCCCCCTCGACGTCGCCGAGTTCCCGCTCAGGTGTTGATGCCGTGGTCGCGGAGGATGTCGTTGAGGGACGCCTTGTCGTGGCGCTGCCCCTCCTCCAGCCGCTTGAGGATCAGCACCGCCGGGAGCCCGAACGTGCCGCCCTTGAACTCCTTGTAGCGGGTGCCGCCGACCGCGACGCACCAGTCGGGGATGCGCCCGCGGCTGATCTCCTCGCCCGTCTCCACGTCGATGACCGGCATGGACGCCGACAGGTTCGTCCCCGACCCGACGACGGCGCCGCGCCCCACCCGCGCGCCCTCGACGATCATGGACCGGCTGCCGATCATCGCCTCGTCCTCGATGACCACCGGCTTGGCGTTCGGGGGCTCCAGCACGCCGCCGATGCCGACGCCGCCCGACAGGTGGACGTTCTTGCCGACCTGCGCGCACGACCCCACGGTGGCCCACGTGTCGACCATCGTCCCGGAGTCGACGTAGGCGCCGATGTTGGTGAACGACGGCATCAGCACCACGCCCGGCGCCAGGTGGGCCCCCCACCGCGCGATGGCGCCCGGCACGACGCGCACGCCGTCCAGCCGCGTCTTCAGCGGGATGCGGTCGTGGTACCGGAAGTCGCCCACCTGCGAGCGCGCCATGCCGAGGACCTTGAAGCTCAGCAGGATCGCCCGCTTGGCCCGCTCGTCGACGACGACCTCGTCGGTCGCGGGATCGATCCGGGCGACGCGGGCCTCCCCCGCGTCGAGCTGGTCGACGGCGGCCACGATGGCCGCTCGGGCCTCGGCGTCGTCCGGCGTCAGCTCGGCGCGCCGCTCCCACAACTCGTCGATGCCGCCGGAGATCGGGCTGGTGAACGTTTCGGTCATGCCTCCTGAGCTTACTGGTGGCCATCTCCCAGTACTGTCTTCGCGTGGCTGTTTGGGCGAGGTTGAAGGCGCGCCCCGATGAGGGGGCGAGCGGCGGGCGCCGCCGGCGCGGCGTCCGCTGGGCCGCGGTCCTGTGCGTCGTCGTGCTGCTGGCGGGCGTGGGCGGCTACGTGGCGTTCCAGCGGATGCGCCCGTACCTGCACGGGTCCGGCTGCGAGGTGCGCACGAGCCTCGGCAAGATGCCGCTCGACCTGGAGCAGGGCGCGAACGCCGCCACCATCGCCGCCGTCGCGTTCCGCAAGCAGCTCCCCGAACGCGCCGTGGTGATCGCCTACGCGACCGCGATCCAGGAGTCGCACATCCACAACCTGCCGAACGGCGACCGCGACTCGGTGGGCATGTTCCAGCAGCGCCCGTCCCAGGGCTGGGGCACGCCGGACAAGCTCCGCGACCCCGTCCAGGCCACCAGCAAGTTCTTCGACGCCCTCGTCAAGGTCAAGGACTACCTCGACCGCGACCTGCACGACGCGGCGCAGAAGGTGCAGCGCAGCGCCGACGGCCGCGCCTACGCCCAGCACGAGCCCGACGGCAAGCTCCTCGCGACCGCCTTCACCGGCCGCGAGCCCGCCACGGCCCGCTGCTGGTACCCGCCCGACAAGAAGGCGACGTCCCGCCGCCCCGAGGCGCTCCTGGAGATGCGCCGCGCCTTCGGCAGCCGCCTGAAGGTCGGCGGCCCCGGCCCCCTCAAGGCGGGCTCCCCGTCCGACCCGAAGTCGTGGAACTCGATCCAGGTCACGAACCCCCGCTCGGGCTGGGCCGTCGCGAGCTGGGCCGTCACCCACGCCCAGGCCTACGGCCTGACCGAGGTCCGCTACGCGGGCAAGCACTGGCAGTCCAAGGCCGGCCACGACGGCTGGACGGACGACAAGCAGGCCGCCCAGACCACCGTCATCGTCCAGTAGCTCGGGGGCCGCTATTCCAGCCAGGCCCCGTCGCGCATGATGACTCGGCCGCGCAGCTCCGGCTCGCCGCGCCAGGCGCGCACGACCTTCGGCACTACGCGCACATACAGATAGGGGTCCTTCTCCGCGCGCGGGTCCCATCCGAATTTGGCGGCGAAGGCCTCCGCCGCGTCTTCGGGCACGTCCCGGTCCGGGAAGCACTCTGCCTCGCCTTGGAGAAGCACCACGTCGAAGGTGTCCGGCAGCCCTAGCCGCACGCGGGGCTCCTCGCGGACGTTCCGAGCAGTCGCGGAACCGGCACCGGTGCACATCCACACCGCTTCGCCGTCCCACATGAACCACAGCGGCACCTGGTGCGGGCCATGATCAGGGTGTGCCGTCGAGACCCACACATCCCGCTCGCCGACGAGCCGCTCCAGGGTGTCGCGCCTACGTTCCGCCACCTGGCGGCCGACTATGCCCGTGGTCCGCATGAGCGCCGACCTTAGCCAGCAGACTCAAGGCGCGCATGAGGCGAGAGACCTACTCCCAGCGACCGAGAAACCCTCAGCCTCAGTCTTGTCGGCCTATCGCGGGCGTATCGAAAAGCGCATACGCCGCCGCAACAGTCCTTCGTCTTCGGTGGGGGCACGGACCACAGCGGTTCGTGCCGGGGGCCGTTCTCCCCGGCTTCGGAAGGCGAACACGAAAAGGAAACGCGTGGTGTCGCACAAGAACGTCCGCCCGCTGCTGAAGGCCGGTCTCGCCGCCGGTCTCGCCATGACGATGGCGGCACAGGCCGCGCCCGCCACCGCCGCCCCGGCGCAGGCCGGGAACGTGCAGAAGGCGATGGAGGAACTGGCCGGGACTCCCGGGGTCGTGGGGGCCGTCGGCGGGGCCTACCTCGACGGGAAGGCCGTCGGGCAGGGCAGCGGGGGCTCGCGCCTGCTGGACGGAGAGGGCGGACAGATTCCGGCGAACGCCCGCTTCCGGATCTGGTCGCAGACCAAGCAGATGGTGGCCACCGTAGTGCTGCAACTGGTCGAGGAGGGCCGGCTGGGCGTGGACGACAAGCTCGGCGACCTGCTGCCGGAGGTGGCGGAGAAGGATCTGGTGGAGCGGGCCGACGAGATCACGGTCCGGCAGATGATCCGGCACACCTCCGGCATCCCCGACTGGTACGCCGGAAAGCCGAAGCCGGACGGGAGCGAGGGCGACGACCCCGCGTTCGACGTGTTCGACTTCACGACCCCCTACCAGCCGCTCGATCTGGTGAGGTGGAGCCGCGCCCGGCCCCGGACCGGGGAACCGGGCGAGAAGTGGACCTACTCCAACACCAACTACACCGTCCTCGGCATGATCATCGAAAGGGCGACCGGCCACGACCTGGGCGCCGAGCTGCACGATCACCTGTTCGGCCCGCTCGGGATGACCAAGACCTACCTCATGGTCGCGCCGCCGGACGGCGTCGTGGGGCCGCACGGCCACGGCTACTACCCCGACGCCGAGGGGAGGTTGCGCGACGTGGACCGGTTCAACGCCGGCTACACCGGCGGGGCCGGAGGGGTGGTCTCCACCGCGCACGACGTCAGCGTCTTCCAACGGGCGTTCAACCAGGGCAGGCTGCTGCCGCCGGAACTCCAGCGAGTCCTGACCGACCGGCTGCCCGGCGACTCGCGCCTCCAGGGCAAGAGCCGCAGCAGTTGCGCCGACGATTTCTACATCGTGGGCGGGCTGGCCCCCGGCTCCATCGCCTTGACCTTCTACTCAGAAGACGGCCGCCGCCAGTTCGCGATGTCCCTCACCCTGAGCGCCAAGCCCAGCGCCGTGGAGTTCGACGCGGGCAAGGCCGTGGAGGCCGCCTTCTGCCCGTCGAAGCCGTCATGATGACCGCGTGGCCCCCTTCCCAGTTCGGAACGCCAAGCCTGAACAGGCCGTGCCAGCCGGTCGGATGGGCTACGACCTCGACGCGGAGCGGCTGCTGCTTCACACCGTCCAACCGGTCGAGGCGTTGGAGACCCTGCTCACAACGGGCACACTGAGGCCGGACCCGAAACTGGCTGAGGAAGCGTTCGCGGACGCCTACGCCTGGATCTACCGCATGATGGCGGCCCGCCTACCGACCAGCGGAGACGGCGCACTGTGGTTCTGGGCACGCACCCATCGCAAGCATCTGGTCGAAGCCTGTCGCCACTCGCGCGGCCAGGTGCTGCTCACCTGCCGGGTCCCGCGCGACCGGGTGCTCCTCTCCCACTTCGACGAGTGGCATCTGGTCCTGAACAAGGGCCTGGGGATGCCGAGGCGCCCTGGCGAGTCCGAGGACGACGCGTTCGCCCGCTGGGAGGAGACGTACGACGAGTTCGACGCCCGCCTCCGCGCGACAGGTATGCGCGACACCCCGATCCGGGAGTGGCCCACCGACCTGCGGAACGAGATCGAGAAGTCCTGGGAATGCATCCTCGACCGAGGCAACTACGGCCCGTTCGAATGCTGGCAGGGCACCGTCCACGCCCTGAACGCCGACGAAGTGCTGGAAGCCGTCCGAATCACCTGACCGCCCGAATCCGCCGAGCGGCAGCGAGACGACCCACGGGGCACACAAGGTCTCGGGGGTTGAAGGCGCTTCGAGAGGCGCAGGCTAGTCTTCGGCGCCATGACCGAGCAGCAGGAACAGCGCACCGTCGAGGCCAAGTTCGAGATCACCGACTTCGACGAGAGCGTGTACGAGAAGCCTTCCGAGGGGCCCAAGATGACCCGGGTCACGATCCGCAAGCGGTACCAGGGCGTGATCGACGGTACGGGCGTCGCGGAGGTGTTGACCGCCCAGGGAGAGGCGGGCGGCGGTTACGTGGCGTCCGAGCGGATCGAGGGGACGCTCGACGGGCGACAGGGCACGTTCGTCATCCAGCATTTCGGGCTCGCCGACGGGGACGAGCAAAGCAGCCACGGCAGCATCGTCCCCAACTCCGGAACCGGAGGCCTGGCCGGCATCTCTGGCCAGGCGATGGAACGTGAATTCCAGGTGCTCACCCTCGCTTACACCCTGTAATTTCGCGGCGCACTCCAACTGGCGTACTAGGTTCGCCGGGCGTGGTCGGGGCAGAGCGTCTTGATCCACGCCTGGCCCGTCTCGCTACCGGGCTCGCCGCAGACCTCGCAGGTGCGTCGGGACTCGTCCCGTGCGGCACTGAGGATCGCACTGACCCGAGTACCGAGTTCCCGGCTGATGCCGAACTCGCCGGTGACAGGGTCGACGTACCCGCCCAGGTTGACGTCCAGCATCCCGTACTTCTCCTTGACCTGGGCCACCTGGTAGTTCGGCAGCACAGCGAGGAGTTCGGCGTGGGTCCGCAACAGGATGTCGCGCCACCCGGGCCCGACAAAGTCGAGGTACTCGGGAATCTGCCGGTCGGCCACGTTCGTCATGGATCCGATTCTGCCCCTAGTGCACCGCCCGGCATCTGGGCTCCCCATTAACGGATGTCGTGGCCTGGGTTGGTCTCGTCGTACCGGTGCCGTGCCTCAGCGATGACGTCGCGATGAGTGAGGGACCAGTCGGCGAGTGCTTTGACCAGGTGGGTCAGGCTGGTCCCGGTCTCCGTCAGACGGTAGTCGACCTGGGCCGGGACGGTCGGGTACACGGTGCGGAGGACGAGTCCGTCGCGCTCCAGCCTGCGCACCGTGAGGGTGAGCATGCGCTGGGAGATGCCGTCGATCGCGCGCTGGAGTTCCCGGAAGCGCCGCGGCCCGCCCGCGAGTTCAACGACCACGAGTACCGACCACTTGTCCCCGATGCGGTCCAGGACTTCGCGGATCCCGCAGTCCGGGTGGTCCGCCCGCCCGCAGGGATCGAGGGCCGCCGATGGGGCGGTTACCCCGGTGTGCGTGGGTGACATGAGACTGCCTCCTTGTGGCCGACGCGCGAGCAAATCAAGATCAAGCGTAGTTACCGAAGAGAACCACTACGGAAGTCGGGGACTGACATGATCTTGGTGACCGGAGCGAGCGGGAACCTCGGCTCGGCGACGCTCGCGGCGCTGAACGCCCGCGGCGCGAGCGCGACAGGCGGCAGCCGCACGCCCAAAGACGGGATGCGGCGCCTCGATTTCGACGACCCCACCGGCTTGGACCTGGCGGGCGTATCGACCCTGGTGCTGATCTCCGCCGGCTATGCCGAGGACGACCAGGTCATCGGACGCCACAAGGCCGTCCTCGACGCCGCCGTCCGTGACGGCGTCCGGCACGTCATCTACACGAGCCTGACCGGCGCCGGCGACCACCTCGCCTTCGCACTGGCGCACCGCGCGACCGAAAGGCTCGTGCGCGCCTGCGGCCTGCCGTGGACGATCCTGCGCAACGGCCTGTATGCCGAACTCTTCGGCGGTCTGCTGATGTGGGCCGACGACGGGGTGGAGTCCGCGTTCGGCGACGGCGCTCTGGCCGCGGTCTCCCGCGCGGACCTCGCCGAGGCCGCGGCGATCGTCGCTGAGGATCCGGCACCGCACAGCGGGCGCACCTACGACCTGACCGGCACGCCGATCACGACAGCGCAGGTGGCCGAACAACTCGGAGTCCCCTACCGCGCCGTCGGCCTGGACGATTACCGGCGCCTACTCCTGAACGAGATGCTGGGCTTGCTGCCGTTCCAGCCGCCCATGATCGTCTCGATCGCGACAAGCATCCGGCACGGCTTCCTGGACGGCACCAGCCCCGACCTCGCCCACGTCCTCGGCCGCCCCATCCGAGACCCACTGGCCACAGCCGTCGCAGCCGCCTCCGCCACAAAACCGGCAGCACCCCAATAACACCCACCAGCACGGCAACGAGATGAGTCCTCCCAGCAATCACCCTGGGAGGACTCACACGCGTCATCCCCGCAGACCTCCACCAGAAGGCCACCCGGCCTGCCGTCCACCGATCGCTTTCGAGAAAAGATGACCACGGTGTGGCCGTCCGACCCGTGATGCGTCCCCACCTAGGGAATCTAGTCGATTCTCGAGAAAACGGCACCCAATCGATTATTTCCCACCTCTTCGATGCGATCAACCTTCCATGTCTGTTCACCGACCGGGAAGGTGTCATCGAGGCGTAGCGTGAACTCGTTCTCACCGCCATTTTTGACAAAAAGGATTACCTCTGACTGATCATCCCCCTCCCCCATGTTCACCTCGACGAGGCCCATTTTCACCCCATCCTCCAGATGAGCCTGGGTTCCCTCTCGAAGGGCGACATTCCTTCGCATCAAAGCTACTCCAAAGTTGTATAACGTGGCCGTATTTCGCGCTTGAATTCCTTGATTGTCAGCGGTTCAGGATGTTTTTCGCCCCACGGATTTCGCAGATGAACCCTTCGTTGTTCATCTACTCGAGTGACCTCGTAGACGTGATTGGCGCGAAGTTCTTTGGGGAGTCTTGATTCACCCTTGCGCTTATCGCGGGTTCCCACCAGCACGGGCTTGCCGCTGGAGAGCTGGTGGACGATTTCGTCATGCAGTTGGCGATCAGCACTGCGACCCTGGCCATCATAGCCACTCGGGAATTGGACCGCCTTTGCCGGAAGTCCCGTGAGCTGTGTGAGCAGTTCGGCCCGCTCTCCCGGAGAACTGCCCTGGTCCAGTCGTTCGTAGCCTCTTGGCGATTGCCCCGGGTTACCCCGCGCCTCCCAAAGTCGATTAGTCTTGTCCCAGCGTTTGGCGGTCCATATCCGATCCGATCCAGCGATCGCCTTCTCCAGTACCGGAGCCCAGGCTGTGTTCGCCGAGAACTGGGCGAACACGGGAACGCTGGGGTCAACGTCCTTTACTGGCAAATCGGGCGTGACTGTGAGCGTAATTGAATCGCCGGTCGGCTCGTAGCGCTGCTTGGCAGCCGAATATTTTGTCTCATGCAGGCGCACCAGATAGTTGCCGTCGTCGGTTTCGGATACACAAGCAGTAAGGGCTTCTGGGTGGTGCGCGGCGACCGCCCCCAAGGTGGCGATAATACCGCAATCACCGAGTTCACCCTGTTCCGCTTGCTCACGCTTGGGCATGCCATCGAAAAGCGGTACCCGTGTACCGTCGGCACGATCGAGTGGCGTCCCATACCGATCTGCACCGTAATCGAAATCTCCTTCGGAGGCCTGGAAGTCCGGTTGGTCGACCAACCCTTCCAACTCCCTGGGAGCCTCCCTTCGATCCAATTTGGCGGCCCACTGCTTCAAACGATCCGAAACCCCGCGTTCGAGAGCATCCTCATCGTAGGCCGCGATGCCCCCGCCATCGACAGGCGGACCGTCGAAGGGTGTTCCACTATCCAGATCGTCCGCCACGCCGTCTGAGGTACCGGAGGTTGCCGGACCGTCCGATTCACTAGTCGGCCCCTCACTGAGGCCGTTACCTGGCAGATCCCCCGGTTGACTCGGCAGCTTTTGAGCGACACCTTCCGCTATTACGTATGCGTTCTCGGCCCCCGGGTCCGTGGGGGGCGGGGCGTCATCGGTGCCCGGCTTCTGGTCTTGCTTATGGCTTGAGGTCTGCTCTTGCGCACGCTCGGTCTTAGCGGCGTCGTTCTCCGGTGGGGGCCAGGGAGGCTCGACGGCGGGCTCTGCAGGCGGCGGGCTGCTGGCGTCCGTGATCTGGCTCTTCTCGGACCTGCCCTCCTCCGGGACGGCTTCGCGGGCGCGGGCGAGGCTTTCTCGGCGGGACGGCTGGTCTGGGGAGCCCGGGTTGTCGGCTGGCAGGGTGTACGGCCGATTTGAGGCAGCGGGTTCGTCGTGCGTCTCGGCCTTCTCGCCAACTCTCTCGGTTTGCGCGTCAGTGGGCTTGCCGTCGCGCTCGCCCTGCGAGTCGTCGCTGCCCAGCCCCGCGTCAGGCTGCTCGCTTTCGGCGCCTTCCCCACCCCCGGTGCGCTCGTCGTCCCCTCTGCCCTCGTCCCGCTCGGCCTGCTCGTCTCGCTCGTCTCGCTCGTCTCGCTCGGGTTGCTCGGGTTGCTCGGGTTGCTCGGGTTGCTCGGGTTGCTCGGCCTGCTCGTCGTGCTCGGGTTGCTCGGGTTGTTCGGCGGGCTTGGAGCTGTCTGCTTCTACGTCCTGTTCGGCTGCATCGTCTTCCCGGTCAGGGGTCTCGGGGCCGGTCGGCTTGTCCTTCTCGTCACCGGTGGGGGCGAGCTTGTCGCGTGTTTCCGTCCCCCTGGCACCGCTGTCTTTGGCCGTTGCCCTCTCGCCCTCCTGCGGTGCGGGTTCGCGGGCGCGGGCGAGGCTTTCTCGGCGGGACGGGTAGCCGGGAGCGCCAGGGTTGTCCGGTGGGGGCCCGGGAGGCTTGTCGGACGGCTTGGGCCGGTCGGTGTCCTCGACCTTGGCATCTGTCCTGGTGGGATGCTCCAAGCCCACGCTGCGCCCCTTCCACAAGACGAACCCACACCGGCCCGCGTCGACCCCATGCGAGCCTGGGTGGCCGATGCCGAGCGGGGCCTTCGGCCGGTCACACCGTCGTCTATGAAAGCGTGAATGCTCAGGGATTGCACGCTTCGTTGATCAGTGAGTTGTTCTCCTGTTTCGATGCCGCGGTTCGGACACCCTCACCACCGCCTCATCGTCGACCTCGCGAGATCAACGCCGCCGGATGGACTCAGCGCACACCCGACAGCTCGCGGGCACGTGTCCAGCGAGGAGGGCGGTCTCGGGAGGCGCGGGCAAGCTGCTCCGGGTCTCCCCTGTGCGGGGCCGGCCGCTCTTCGTCGGCTTGTCATTCGTTTACCGTTGCATTTGTTCCATGTTCCTTGCACCATCCTTTCTTTTTGCTTTTGATGGGTCTGCCCTACTTGTGCTGGTGCTTTGGGAGGGACATATCGGCTCGTGGCCTGGTGGATTGGTTGGGGGGCGTCTGGGCGGGAAATCGTGGACGCATGGAGATACCGCGGACGTTGGTGCTGACCGGGCACTTTCCACCGGAGCCCGGCGGTGTGCAGACGTTCACGTGGGAGTTGGCTCGCCGGCTGCCCGAAGACCGGCTGCTCGTCGTGGCGCCCGCCTGGCCCGGGGCCGCGGAGTTCGACGCCGAGCTCGGGTTCCCCGTCGTCCGGCGGCGCGGGTACCTGCTGTTCCGGGGGCTGCGGCGGCTCGTGGTGCGGCACCGGGTCGAGGCGGGGTGGATCACGGCGGCGGCGCCGTTCGGGATGTACGCGCCGCTGGTGCGGGCGGCCGGGGTGCGGTGGCTGGTCGGGTCCGCGCACGGGCAGGAGCTGGGGTGGTTCCGGGCGCCGCCGACGCGGGCGGCGCTGCGGGCGGCGGCGCGGTCGTTCGACGTCCTCACCCATCTCAGCACGACGACGCTGCCGGAGCTGCGGGACGCCGTCGGCGACCGGACGCGGCTGGCGCGGCTCGCCGGGGCCGTGGACACCGTGCGGTTCCGGCCGGGGCTGGACGGGACGGCGGTCCGCCGCCGGCACGGCCTCGGCGGCGGGCCGGTGGTGCTCAGCGTCGCGCGGCTCGTCCGGCGCAAGGGGCACGACATGCTGGTCCGCGCGTGGGGGGACGTGGTGCGCCGGTGCCCCGACGCGCGGCTGGTGATCGTCGGGGACGGTCCGATGCGGCGCAGGCTCACCGAGATGGCGGACAGGGAGGCGCCCGGGACGGTCACGGTGGCCGGGCCCGTTCCCGCGGCGGAACTGCCGCGCTACTACGCGGCCGCCGACGTGTTCGCGCTGCCGTGCCGCGACGACCGGGCGGGGCTTCAGACCGAGGGGCTGGGCCTGTCGGTGCTGGAGGCGTCCGCGTCGGGGCTGCCCGTGGTGGTGGGCCGGTCGGGCGGCAGCCCCGAGTCCCTGATCGACGGCCGGACGGGGGTCTTGGTCGACGCCACCGGGCCGGACGAGATCGCCCTGGCCCTGCACCGCATGCTCGGCTCCCCCGCGCGCGCCGCCGCGATGGGGGCGGCCGGACGGCGGTGGACGTGCGAGCGGTGGAGCTGGGACGCCGCCGCGGGGCGGCTCGCCGCCCTGCTGAAGGGCTCCGTCCTCGACGCGCCGCCGAAGCACGACACACCGGGGATGGAGCCCGCATGGGACTCAGGGAGCAGCTGAACAAGCGCGACTTCCGGCGGCTCATCATCGGCCAGACGGTGTCCTCGTTCGGCGACTGGATGGGCACGCTGGCGCTGATGTACTTCGTGCTGGAGCTCAGCGACTCCACGACGGCGGTCGGCGGCGTCCTGGTGCTGCGGCTGCTCCCGTCCGCGCTGGGCGCGCCGGTGGCGGCGCGGGTGGTGACGCGCTGGCGGCGGCGGAGCGTGCTGATGTGGTCGACCCTGGTCCAGACGGGCATGGCGCTGGCGCTGCCGATCGTGCCGTGGCTGGCGTGGGTGTACTTCTGGGCCTTCATGATCGAGGTGGCGGGCCTGATCTTCCTGCCGGCCCGGGACGCGTCCATCCCGTTCCTCATCGAGGACGAGGAGAACCGGCACGACACCGGCACGCTGGAGATCGCCAACGGGATCACGATGGCGACCTCGTACGGGATGATCCCGGTGGGCGCGGGGGCGTTCGGGCTGATCCTCTACTTCTCGCAGCACATCGGCCTCGGCACCCATCTGCGCTACCTGGTGGTGTTCTGGCTGGACGCCCTGACGTACCTCGCCTGCTACCTCGCCATCCGCTCGATCCCCGATCTCGGTCCGGGGCCGGCCGAACGGCTGGAGGTGGAGCGGAGCGAGCAGGAGGCGTCGCCCCGCGGACTCCTCGCGGCCCTGCGGCTGCCCGTGGTGCGCGGCGTCCTGCCGGGGGTGGCGGTGGTGTCGCTCGGGCTGGGCGCGCTGTTCTCGCTGGGCGTGGTGTTCGTGCGGAACGTCCTGACCGCGGGGCCGCTGGAGTTCGGGACGCTGGTGGTGCTGTTCGGGGTGGGCGCGCTCGTCGGGCTGCTGATCATTCACCGCAAGGTGCGGAACCTGGAGGTGCAGATCCGGGTCGGCACGGCCGTGCAGGGCGTGGTGATCTTCATGATGGCGCTGCTGGGGACGGTGACGTGGGCGTTCATCGGGGCCGTGCTGTTCGGCGCGGCGGCGACCAGCGCCCTGGTCGGCGGGATCACCTACCTGCAGGAGGCGCTGAGCGGCGTCAACCGGAACCTCGCCCTCACCGCCTTCCACGCCGTCCTGCGGTTCGGCCTGGCGCTGGCCGCGCTGCTCGCCGGGGCCGCGTCCGACCTTCTGCGGAAGGCCGGCGTGTCGCCGCTCGGTCTGTCGCCGTCCCAGTTCGCCCTGGCCATGTCCGGCCTCATCGTCCTGTTCGGGGCGACACTGATCCGCGTCCCCGGCGCGAAGGACATCGCCTCTAGGTGACGGGGACGGGGCCGGCCTTCTTCTCCGGCTCCGCCGCGGACGCCTCCCCTCGGCTGTTGGCGGCGCGGAGGGCGACGACGGCCGCGGCGGCCAGGAAGAGGGAGCCGGCCAGCAGCGCCCGGGAGAACCCGCCGGTGAGCGCCTCGGGCACGGGCCTGCGGTCGGCCAGCAGGTCGTCGGTGCGGGCGGTGGCGACCGCGGAGAAGATCGCCAGGCCGAGGGCGCCGCCGATCTGCTGGGAGGCGTTGAGCAGCGCCGCCGCGAGCCCGGCCCGGTCCGGCGGGACGTTGGCGTTGGCCGCGGTGGTGACGGCCACGAACGTGAAGCCGAGCCCGAACGAGGTGACCATCAGGCCGGGCAGCAGGTCGGCGAGGTAGTGGCCGTCCACCGGGATGCGCGACAGCAGGTAGGTGCCGGCGGCCGCGAGCAGCAGCCCGGCGATCATCACCGGGCGGGTCCCGGCGCGTCCGATGAGCGGGGCGGACGCTCCCGCGGCGACCGCCACGCCCGCGCAGAGCGGCAGGTAGGCCGAGCCGGTCTCCAGCGGCGAGTAGCCGAGGACGTTCACCATGTACAGGCTGAGGAAGAAGAACATCGACAGGAACCCGGCGACCGCGACGAGCTGGGTGACGTCCGCGGCGGCCAGCCCCCGGATCCGGAAGATCGACAGTGGCAGCAGGGGGTCGCGGCTGCGCTGCTCGTTGAGCAGGAACGCCGCCAGGAGCGCGGCGGCTCCGGCGAGACCGCCGATCGTGCGGCCCGCGTCCCAGCCGACCTCCGGGGCCTTGACCAGGGTGAACACCAGAAGCAGCATGCCGCCGGTGACGAGGACGGTGCCGAGCGCGTCGAAGCCGGCGAGCCGGGCGGTGCGCCGGTCGCCCTCGACGAGCAGGAACAGCCCGGCGATGACGATCGCGCAGACCGGGACGTTCACGAGCATCACCCAGCGCCAGCCGGGCCCGTCGGTGAGCAGCCCCCCGAACAGGACCCCGGCCGCCGAGGCGCCGCCGCCGACGCCGCCCCACACGCCGAGCGCCTTCCCGCGGTCGCCGCCCTCCTTGAAGGTGGTCGTCAGGATCGACAGCGTGCCCGGCAGCATCAGCGCCGCGCCCGCGCCCTGGGCGAGCCGCGCCGCGATGAGCGTCCCGGACGTGGCGGCGAGCCCGCCCGCGACCGAGGACAGCGAGAACAGCGCGGTGCCCGCGACCACGATCCGGCGGCGTCCGAGCAGGTCGGCGAGCCGTCCGCCGAGCAGCATGAACCCGCCGTAGGTCAGCAGGTAGCCGGACGGCACCCACTGCAGGTCCTGGACGGAGAAGTCCAGGTCGGCGCGGATCGCGGGCAGCGCCACGTTGACGATCGAGGCGTCGATGAAGTCCAGGAACGCGATGGCGCACAGCAGGGTCAGGGTGAGCTTGCCGCGTCCCGTCGCGAGGAAGGACGGAGGGGATTCGGTCATGGGAGGTCTCCGGTCGGTGGGCCCGCGCCGGGCGCGGGGCGCCAGGGTCCCCTGGCTGATTCGTTCCGCGACCCATGAGCGGATCGGAGGGCGGGTGTGTGACGCGGCGGGACGCGAATGAGGTCCAGGTCACATTCCGGTCGCGGATGTCACGATCGGGGGTCCGGTCTCGCTCTGAGGGGGGAGCGCACAGGAGGTCGAGCCATGTCCGAAGGCATCGCGGACGACACCGCCACGCGGGTGTTCGCCGATCATCGGGAGCTGCTGTTCTCGGTGGTGTACAACATGCTCGGAAGCGTCGCCGACACCGAGGACGTCCTGCAGGACGCGTGGCTGGCGTGGGCGTCGCGCGGCGGCGCCGCGGGCGAGGTCGAGAATCCGCGCGCCTACCTCGTGCGGATCGCGGTCAACACGGCGCTGTCGCGGCAGGCCGCGATCAGCCGCCGGCGCGAGACGTACGTGGGGCCGTGGCTGCCCGAGCCGCTGGTGGCGCGCGCCGACGTGGACGACGCCGCCGAGCGCACCGAGGCGGTCTCGATGGCGCTGCTGGTCGTCCTGGAGACGCTCACGCCGCTGGAACGGGCGGTGTTCGTCCTGCACGAGGTCTTCGGCTACGCCCACACCGAGATAGCGCCGATCCTCGACCGCAGCCCGGCGGCGATCAGGCAGCTCGCGCACCGCGCCCGGGAGCACGTGCACGCCCGCCGCCCGCGCTACCAGGCCGACCCGAAGGTGCAGCGGCAGGCGACGGAGCGGTTCCTGCAGGCCGCCCTCGGCGCCGACCTGGAGGCGCTGATGGAGATCCTCGCGCCGGACGTGACGCTGTGGACGGACGGCGGCGGCAAGTCCAGGGCCACGGCGGCGCTGCGTCCCATCCAGGGGGCCGGCAAGGTGGCGCGCGCCATCGCCGGGACGGCCGCCCGGAGGCCCATGGATCTGGACGTCGTCTACCGCACCGTCAACGGCGACCCGTCCGCGGTGCTGTTCGACCAGGACGCGCCGTTCGCGGTCATGGTCCTCGACCTGGACGCGGACGGCCACCGCGTCCGCGGCGTCTACGCCGTCACCAACCCCGACAAGCTGACCCACATCGATGAGGACCAGCAGGGCGAGGGAGACGGCTGACGGGCGCGTTGTGAGACGGCGTCACGCGCCCTCACTGCAATACCTACTAAGACAGTCGGAATAGTTGACTTAACGCGTGGGGTCGTGGTTCGCTGATGCCTGGGTCCGAAGGGGTTCTGCGGTTGTCCCGCGTACCGGGCCCGGCGCGGGGTGGCGCCGGGCCCGCCTCCGCGTCAGGAGTGCGGCAGGACGCACATCGCGTCGAGGCCGAGGACGCGGTTGAGGCGGCCGAAGGCCAGCCACGAGCCGATGCACATGCTCAGCTCCACGATCTCCGCCTGGGTGTAGCAGGCGGACATCCGGGTCCAGAACTCCTCGTCCAGGCCGTGGTGGTCGAGGATGTAGCGCTCGGCGTACTCGGCGGCGAGGCGGGTGCGGTCGTCGAAGGCGTCCGTGGTGCGCCATTCGGTCACCGCGTCGGCGAACCCCTCCTCGACCTTCTCGCCGTCGCGCTCCGTCCGCCAGTCGAGGCAGAACAGGCAGCCGTTGAGCTGGGCGACGCGGAGCCGGGCGGCCTCGAACTCGCGGAGCCCGAGCGTGGTGTGCGCGTAGACGGCGAGGGAGAGATTCGAGGCGGCGGGGCCGATGCCCGGCACCATCTCGCCCCACACGTACTGGATCGGGTCCTTGCCCTCGGGGATCTCGATGTTCACGGGCCTGCCCTTCTGCTGACGCCTCTCATGGCGCCGTCCTGCCGAGTTTGCCCACGGCGGGACGGACGGGAACGTCGAGCGCGTCGTAGAGGCCCGGTTCGGCGTCCACGAGCCAGTCGATGGCGTTCACCAGGCGCCCGGCCGCCGTGGCGTTCCCTCCGGCGGCGCGGTTGCCGTGCTCGTCGGTGGCCTCGACCGTGACCTCGATGCGCGGGACGCCCTCGATGACCACGCGGTGCGCGCCGTCGCCGTCCGGGGGCATCGGCCAGTCCGGCGCGCACGACGGGTGGATGCGCGTGACGTGCTCGACGACGATGCGGGGCTCGCCCGCCACGATGCCCTGGACCTCGAAGCGCACCGCTCCCTGCGTCCCCTTCTCGAACTCGCCCATGGACGCGGTGGTGATCGTGGCGTCGAGCGGGCGGCGGTCCACGGTCTCGCGGATCTCGTCCAGCTCGGCGCCGAGCGCGCGGGCCATCAGCCGGACCTGGCCGCCCCACACCATGGTCGGGACGGTCGCGGCGAGCATCGGGGGCTCGTAGTCCATCGGCTGGCCCATGCCGACCAGGTACCGGACGGAGTCGGGCTGGTCGTAGGTCGAGTAGTCGAAGATCTCCTGGCAGCGGACCACGTCGATCGTGCCGCCGAGGCCGCTGACCAGCAGCGGCAGGACGTCGTTGCCCCACCCCGGGTCGACGCCGGAGGCGAACAGGGAGCCGCCGCCCTCGGCGATCGCGTCCAGCACCTCCGCGCGCGTCTCGGGCGGCGCCCCGCGCTGGTCGTAGAGGGCGTAGAGGGCGGGGGTGACGACGACCGCCCCCGCGCGGATCGCCCTGAGGACGTCGGCGAGCGCGTCGTCGGGCCGGACGTCGCCCGACGCGGCGTAGACGACGGCCTGCGGGCGGGCGGCGAGCACGGCCCCGGCGTCGGCGGTGGCCGCGACGCCGAGGTCGCGGCCGAGGCCGGCGAGGTCGCCCGCGTCCCGCCCCACCTTGGCGGGATCGTGGACGATCACGCCGGTCAGCCGGAGCGCCGGATGCGCCTCGACGGAGCGGACGGCCAGCCGTCCCATGTTGCCGGTACCCCAGACGACCACGGAGATCATGCGCGGAATGTACCAGCTGCCAAGCAAGCACTTGGTAGTCCACATGTGGACACGAGAAAGTTTCGGTCAGCTCGTGACGCGCCTCATCTTTCGATATAGAACACGTTCTAATCTCACGAGTGAGGGAGGTCACATGCGTGACTCCACCCCGTCCCTTAGCGTGTCCCGCCGCGGCTTCATCGTTGGAACTGGTTCTATCGTCGGGCTGGGTATGCTCGGCCGGACCGGCGCCTCGGCGGCCCCGGTCCCGGCGCCCATCCCCAACGGCGCCCGCGTCCCCGTCCTGGTCGTCGGCACCGGGTACGGCGGCTCGGTCGCCGCGCTGCGCCTCGCCCAGGCGGGCGTCGACGTCCACATGGTCGAGATGGGCATGACCTGGGACACCCCGGGCTCGGACGGCAAGATCTTCTCGGGCATGAGGTCTCCCGACTACCGCGCCTACTGGCTCCGGACGCGGACCAAGCAGCCGCTCAGCAACTTCCTCGGCTTCCCGATCGACAAGGACGTCCCGAAGTACACCGGGATCCTGGACGCCGAGGACTTCGGCGGCATCCTCGTCTACCAGGGCCGGGGCGTCGGCGGCGGCTCCCTCGTCAACGGCGGGATGGCGGTCACGCCGAAGCGGTCGCGGTTCAGCGCCATCCTGCCCTCCGTGAACGCCGACGAGATGTACAACGTCTACTACCCGCGCGCCAACTCCGGGCTGGGCGTCAACGAGATCGACCGGGCGTGGTTCGACACCACCGACTGCTACCAGTACGCGCGGGTCGGGCGGAAGCACGCCCAGCGCTCGGGGTTCGAGTTCGTCTACGTCCCGAACGTCTACGACTTCAACTACATGAAGCAGGAGGCCGCCGGCGCCGTGCCGCAGTCGGCGCTCAACGCCGAGATCCTCTACGGCAACAACTACGGCAAGAAGTCACTCCAGAAGACCTACCTGGCGCAGGCCAAGGCCACGGGCCGGGTCGCCATCTCGGCGCAGCACCGGGTGACGTCGGTGTCGCCCGCGTCCGGCGGCGGGTACACGGTCGCCATCGAGCAGATCGACACGAGCGGGAACGTCGTGGCGACCAAGACGGTGACAGCCGCGCGGGTGTTCTTCGCCGCCGGCAGCGTCGGCACCAGCAAGCTTCTGGTCAAGCTCAAGGCGACCGGCGCGCTGCCCAACCTGAACGGCGAGATCGGGAAGGGCTGGGGCGACAACGGCAACGTCATGGTCGGCCGCGCCAACCACCTGTGGGACCCGACCGGCAGCCTCCAGTCGGGCATGCCGACGGGCGGCATCGACAACTGGGACGCCGGCGGCGCGTTCGCCGAGGTCGCGCCCCTGCCGACCGGGATCGAGACGTACGCCTCGTTCTACCTGTCGATCACCAACACCCCGCACCGGGCCGAGTTCTCGTGGAACGGCTCCGCCGGACGGGTCGACCTCAACTGGCAGACCGCCTGGAAGCAGTCCAGCATCGACATGGCCAAGTCGATCTTCGACAAGATCAACAGCAAGGAGGGGACGATCTACCGGACCGACCTCTTCGGCACCTACAAGATCTGGGGCGACCACCTCACCTACCACCCGCTCGGCGGCGCCGTCCTGAACAAGGCCACCGACAACTACGGCCGGCTGCACGGCCACCCCGGCCTCTACGCGATCGACGGCTCGCTCATCCCGGGCAACACCAGCGTGAACCCCTTCGTCACCATCACCGCCCTCGCCGAGCGGAACATCGAGAAGATCATCGCCACCGACCTGTGATGATCCACCGGGATCCGGCCACGGGCGCGTGTGGCCGGACCCCCGCTACGGGCAGGCGGGGAACAGCCGCCGCGTCCCCGTCCCGGCCGCGTAGGCGGCGGGATCGCTGAACCGGCAGCCGTAGTCCGGACGCGCCACCGCCGAAGGCCGCGTGGTCACGTCGCCCGCGGGCCGCGCGCCCCCGCCGACCCAGCGGACGAGATCGTCCCAGGCCGCGCCGGCCTCCGCGTTCGAGAACTCGCAGTGCTGGCTCGTGCGGACGGCCCTCTGGACGAGCAGGCCCGACCGGTGGTTCCGCGCGACGTCCCTGGCGTAGATCTGCTCCATGGAGAACGGGACGAACAGGTCCCCCAGCCCATGCAGGCTCAGGACCGGGACGTCCGGACGCCCGCTGATGCGCGGAACCTGGGAGAGGCGGTTCGACAGCCGCGCCGGCAGGTTCTCGACGCGCACCCGCTGGACCGTCCCGTTCACGTCCACCGGCTCGTTCGGCTCGTACCGGGTGAACTGATTGGTCCCGACCTGACCTGGGTTCTCGGCGAGGGTGGCGTCCGGGTCGGAGGGCTCGGCCAGGGTGAACGGGAAGTCCTTCCAGAGCGCGAACGACGGCACGGCGCCGGGACGCGTCCCGCCCGTCCGGTCGATGACGATCGAGCGGAACTGCTTCCCGCGGTCGTTCGTGGTGTCCGGCCCGCCCGGCCGCAGCGCGGTCAGCCCGAGCGCCGCCTCGATCCTCGGCACGGTCGCCGTCAAGTACTGCGCGGTGACCGGGTACTCCCGGACCCCTGACAGGTCCTGCGCGACGAGGTTGTAGTCGAGCAAGTAGTCGAACAATTCCTGGTCGCCGAGGACTCCGCACATGGGAAGCGCGCCGTTGTAATACCCGGGGAACTGCTCCAGCGAGCGCCCGATGATGTGCCCGCCCATGGAGACACCGGTGATGAAGCGCTGCTTGGGACGTCCCACTTCACGGGCGAACAATTCGGCCACGTCGCGGGTGCTCAGCACGCCCGCGCGGACGTCGTACCCGTTGTCGTAATAGGACGACGCGGCCCACGCGTACCCCTGGTCGAGAAGGCGTTGCCGCAGGCCGTACTGCGGCGGCTCCACCGTCAGCACGTGGCCCTTGCCTGCGTAGCCATGGGCCCAGAGCACCAGCCTGCCGTTCCACTGCGGCGGCACTTCGATGTCATAGGCCGCGTGGCGGTGGACGCCCTGGAGCACCCGCGACGGTTTCCCGTGCACCTGGACGGGCGGGAGCGGCGGGTTGGCGATGGTGTAGCCGGGAAGCGGCTGGTCGCCGGGGACGCGATCGGCGCGGGCCGTCCCCGCCGGGGCGAGTGCCGCCAGCACGAGAGCGGAGAGAACGGCGAGGGGGCGGAGGCGCATGGTGCGCATTACATACCGCCCGGTCGGTCAGCGGAATGGCGCGACCGGATCCGGCCTCGCAGGCGGCCGCATGACCAGGGACGCGGCCCCTCCCGAAGGCCATCCGCTGGGGGCCGCGACGCGGGCGGGAGACCGGCTCATCGCCGCGCCGCGCCGTACAGCGATCCCGCGAGCAGCGTGACGCCCGACAGGGCACCGCTGACGAACGGGATCCAGTCCACGGACGACACCGCGGCCATGATCATTCCGGCCGCTCCGAGACCGGACAGCACGACCCCCGGCACCGCGATGGCGCCCCTCTTCCACACCCGTGCCAGCACGACGAAGTGCAGACCGACGATCAACGCGATCCAGGCGACGTTGATCTCCTGCGGCGCGTCCAGCGCCCTCAGCACCGCGATCCCGCCGAAGATCAACGCGAACTCCGCGACCACCACGAGCCCGAACCGCGGCCCGAACCACCCCGGCCGCCCGTCGCCGCGCCCCGCCCCTTCCCGGCCCGTCGCCCCGCGCCGGTCCCCGCGGAAGCCGACCACCACCACCGCGAGCAGGCAGACCACCGCCAGGATCCGCATCGCGATCCCGGCGCCCTCCGGCAAGGGATCTCCCGTGTTGGCGAGCACGAAAGCCGTACCGAACCCGGAACCGATCAGCAGACCAAGCAATTGCGGCGACACGCCGATGATCATACGCGGACGCGCCTGAACGGGCCTCTACCAGGAGGAACCCTGCACTTCGCCCTGGGCAGAGACACCCGACCGGAGAGGGGGAACGGACGCCCCGGCAGCAGTCCCATGGCCGACGCTCGACCATCCGGCAGGGAGGTCCGGTTCGAGCGCCGCCGAGGGACCTCCGACTCCGCGTGACCGCCATGCGGAACGCGTTGCGCTTCGCGGCGTGCTGCGAACGGTCCCTTCCGTAACACGCCTAGGGCACCAACCAGCGCAACGAAAAGGGAATTTCCCATGAAACGCACCTACTCACTCGCCTGCCTCTTCGCGGGCGTCCACGGCGGCCTCCTCAGCCACTTTCTCGGCGGCGTCGCCGGGATGCTCCTCGGCATGGTCGGCTGCGCCGTGCCCCCGCAAACCGCTCCCGGAGAGCCGGGTTCGGCGGAACGCCGAAAGAGCGCCCGCGTCCCGCGGGCCGACGCGAGCCTCATCCTCCTCGGCGATCGCCTCGCGCGGAGCGCGTCCCGACCCCCGCCCGCCCTCGTCCGATGGTGCGGCCGTTCGTAGATCTCGACCCGAACCCTTCACCCGGGAGTCCTCCATCGACGAGTCCAACCGCCCCAGCACCTGGCGCGACGAGGGGTATCGCCCCGACTCGGCGGAATGGCCCCGACTCTGGTCCCGGCTCCAGCTCGGGCAACCCCTGGTCGGGACCGTCGTCTGGGTCCCGCGACCGGGCGCGATCGGGATCGGCATCGACCTCGGCCTGCCCGTGGGCGGCTTCGTCGACGTCCTGCATCTGCCTCTGGACAGCGCGCGGTGGCCCGCCAAAGGCACCACCACCGACTTCACGATCTGGTGGATGGACGAGCGGCCCCAGATCAGGCTCATGCCCGCCGACCCCCGCTACCGCCGCGAAGACTTCGACGACTGGGTCCGGCAGCAGAACACCGTGGCGGCCAGAACCTTCCTCGCGGGCGGCGCCGATCCGGCAAGCGGCACATCTTAGATCTTGACCGGACAAAGGTGATTGGCCGTCACCTTGCTTTCGCCGAACCTCTCACTTGGGGGCTCTCCCTCAATCACCCCGGTCGTGGCCTTCCGTGCAGGTGACACGAACGCGCACACCGAAACAGAATGCCATTCGAATAATCCCCGCCTTGCGTGGGCCAGAGGGCTCCGGACGGTGTGTTGCGAGACCTGACAAAACGAAACGGCCAGGAGGCCACGATGAACAGCTTTGTCGAATTCAACAACGGGCTCGACGAGGTCCAGAACACGTTCGACCGCCTCGCCGCGGAACTCGACGGGCTCGGCGCAGAGGTCGACCCCTTCGACCGGATCAAGCTGCAGTTCGAGCTCAACAAGGCCCGGCTCGACGTCCTCAAGACGCGGCAGGAGACGACGAAGACCGAGGTCGGCGTCCTCACGACCGACTTCAACCAGATGAAGAGCGAGCAGCACAAGCGGATCGGCTACCGCGACACGCTGATCTACACCGCCTTCGCGGTGGTCGCCGGCGCGGCCTACGCCATCACGCAGGGAGCCTCCCTGCTCGTTCTGCTGGGTCTGATCCCGGCGGTTCTCTCGCTCGGGTGGATCTACCTGGCGAACGACACCAAGGTGGGCGAGATCGGCCAGTTCATCCGGTCCGAGCTCGCGCCGCGCATGAAGCTGCTGCTGCCCGCGGGGGCGACCCCCTTCGGGTGGGAGTCGTGGCACCGGGGCCTCCCCGGCCGCCTGACCGGCAAGATCGGTCACCTCGCGGTGACACTGACGATCTTCTGCGTCTTCCCGGTGACCGCCTTCACCATCGTCATCGGCAACCTCTCCACCCTTCCCTCCTGGGTCTTCCCGGTGGGGGGAGTGGAAGCCATCGCCACCCTGTGCATCGGGTGGCTGTTCCTCCGCGCGAACCTGGGGCGGAGGACGCCACAGACCGTCGCCGCGAACACCGGCGAGGGGGCACTCGCGTCCGACTGAGGCAGCACCTCGGCAGGAACGCACCACACCCGAAGGGCCCGGCACACCCGGGCCCTTCGAGCTACCCGGGCAAAGCGGCTGCCGCGCGAGAATCGCGGTCAGCGGTGGAGGTCGAGGTCGCTGCGCTTCGCGCGGGCCAGCAGCTCGGCGAACGCCTCACGCCCGAACGCCAGGCGCTCCCCGTCCGGATCCCTGGAGTCCCGCACCCACACCCGACCGCCCAGCTCCGCCAACTCCACGCAGGCATCGTCATTGCCGCCCCCGCTGTGGGAACTCTTACGCCAGCCGTTCATTCGTACTTCCTCAGCGTCTGGTCCATCAGCTCTCGCGAGCCTGGTCGAGGTAGGGCAAGTGCCCCGATCTGATCGAAACGTACTTCGAGAAGGGCGGACTCGTCACCGGCTTCGATCAGACGACCGGCGACCTGCGCGGCGGCGTAGGAGACATCGCGGCCATTGATCGTCATCACCTGGAAGTGCCCGTCATGCCCTGGGTGCCACCCCGAAGTACGTGGGACGACGCGGATGCAGACGCGGTCGGTGTCTGAGAGCTCGATGAGGTAGCGCAACTGCTCCGCCATGACGTCGCGACCGCCCACGACGTTGTCGAGTACTTCTTGGTCGATGAGAATCCAGAGGTAGGGCGGCTGCTTTCGCCTCAGTACCTCCTGGCGCTTCATTCGAGCTTTGGCCTCTGCTTCGACTTCGTCCACGCGACCGGCGGCTTTGAGGAGGGCCTCCGCATACGCCTTGGTCTGCGCCAGGGCCGGAACGGTCTTGCCGTGGTACATCTTGATCACATCGGCGGCCGCCTCGTACTGGAGGTACTGCTTGAACCAGTCCGGATCGTGTCCACCGCAAGCGAACATGTGCAGCCGTTCGAAGTGGCCACCCGTATTCCATGCCTGGTCAAGGCGCTTCAGGTATGTATCGCGCGGCCGGAGGCGTCCGGCTTCCCAGTTAGATACGGTCGCCCGGGTCACGTGGACGATCATGGCTGTCTGAGCCAGGGAGAGACCCCGCTGCGTGCGATAAAACCACAGGTCGAAAGCCAGCCAGGCCCACAGCGAGGACGCCGGGTCGATCGACTCTCGAACACTCATCACTCCCCCACAGGTGTATCGCGACCCCCGCTTATCACCTCAAGTTAGAACGTCGACACGAAGAGTGAGAGCACATTCCTCCAACTGGGGACGGCTCTCATGAACGATCTTGAATTCGTCACGTCGGCGCACGGGATTCCGGAGGTGCGCCTGACCGTGCTCGCCGTGCCGTCGAGCGTGGTGCTCGCTCGGGAGCTCGTCCGCTACACGCTGACGAACTGGGGTGTCGACCGTGAGGTGGTCGACGACGCGAGCCTCGTCATGAGCGAGATCGTGTCCAACGCCGTCGCGGCGGCGCACGGCCACCGGATCCGTCTCGGCTGCGCCCTCCGGGAGGGGGCGCCGCTGCTGGAGTGCTGGGACCCGTCCCCTGACCTGCCGGTCCGGTGCCCACCGTCGCTCACAGCCGAGAACGGCCGCGGGCTCGCCATCGTCTCCGCCCTCGCCAAGGAGACCGGCACCCGCCCTTCCGCCACCGGCGAAGGAAAAGTCGTCTGGGCCCTCATGCACGCCTGAAGCCGGTCGTCCAGCGGCAGGCAGGCGCGGCGGCCTTCGGATCGTGGGTTCAGCCGGTCGATGCCGGAGTGGCTTCTGGAGTGGTCAGGGGCGGGGCGAGTCGCTGGGTAAGGAACCGCTCGAAGGTCAGCAAACCGGGATGCTGCTGGCGCAGAGCCGGGATGTCGGCCTGGTATCCGGCTTCGGCGAACCACTGGAACATGCGCTCTTCGATCGGGAGCGGCTCGAACCGGGTCGGGGTGCCGGTGACGCGCTCGTAGATCCGGGCGACCTCGGAGAAGGTGAGCTCGTCGCCGGCGAGTTCGATCTGGCGGCCGATGGACCGCGCGGGGTCGTCGAAGGCGTCGGCGGCGAAGACGCCGATGTCGTCGGTGGCGATGAACTGCATGGGTTTGTCGGGCCTGACCGGCAGTGACAGCACCCGCTCGTCCCGAGCGTCGGCGTAGTGCAGCAAGTTGTTCATGAAGAACACCGGGCGCAGGATGGTGGCGGGCAGTCCGAGCGCCAGGATGTACCGCTCGATCTCGGCCTTGCTTTCGAAGTGGTCAATGCCGGTGTTCCGTTCGGCGCCGCCCACGGAGCTGTAGACCAGGTGCGCCACGCCGGACTCCCCGGCGATGTCGGCCACCGTCTTGCCCTGACGCACCTCGGCGGCCAGCGTGCGCGGTTCATGGGCCAGTGCCTGGACGCTGAAGACCGCGCGCACGCCGTTCATCGCCTTGCGCAGCGAGTCGGCGTCGTCGAGATCGCCCCGGACGAGCACCGCGCCCTCGTCCCGCAGCCGGCGGGCGGCGGGGCTGCCCGGATCGCGCACCAGCGCGTGGATCCGCCGGCCGCGCGCCAGCAGCTGACGGGCGGTGGCGCCGCCCTGATTGCCGGTCGCGCCGATGACGAGGACGGCGTCGGAGGAAGACATGAGGGAATCCTTCTTATTCGGAGTGTTTCGCTCCGAGTAACTTAACTCGGAGCGAACCGCTCCGCAATGGGTATCCTTGGCCCATGGCCGAAGCCACCGCACCGCGCAGGCGGGGACCCCAGGCCCGCGCGGCCCGCAACGATCGCGCGTTGGTCGAGGCGGCCCGCGAGGTCTTCCTCAGCCAGGGGTTCGACGCGCCGGTGTCCGCCATCGCCGAGCGGGCCGGGGTGGGGATGGGCAGCCTGTACCGCCGCTACCGCACCAAGGAGGAACTGCTCCAGCGCCTGTGCGCCGACTCCATGGAGCACCTCGCGGAGGCGGCGAAGGCCGGGCTGGCGATCGACGACCCGTGGCAGGGTCTGGCCTCCTACGTCCAGCGGTGCGCACGATCCGGGTTCGGCGCTCTGTCTCCCTTGGCCGGGACCGTGGAGGTCACCTCCGAGATGCGGCAGGCCGGCGAACAGGCCCAGCGCCTGGCCGACCAACTGGTCACCCGGGCCCGCGACGCCGGAGTGATCCGCGCCGGCGTGACCTCCATGGACGTCTTCCTGCTCATCAGGCAGTTCGGCCGCCCGGCCGCGGGCCCGTCGCCCCACGGCGAGGAAGAGGTGCGGTCCCGCTTGCTGGCGATCGCGCTGGACGGCCTCAAAGCCCACAACACCGAGCCGCTACCGGGAGAACCGCCCGACCCCCAGCACTACCAGGCGCTCTGGAACACCTGATGAACGTCGGTGGGAGGCGTGGTCGTCGGTGCTTTATTCGCTGGAAGCCGTGAGGCGGGGCCGGTAGCGTGAGCGGCATGGCACGAGGCATCTGGTCGCAGAAGGTTCGCAGCGCCCGCTGACGGCGGCGCCTTTCCTTCTCTGAATCCGCGTTCGCCGTCCCGGTCCTGCCGGGCGGTCGTCTGATTCTGCCCGGCTCCATGGCGAGCTGCGGAGCACCCTTTGAGCCTCACCCCCTTTTCCGAGAGCATGTCCCTGCCCGTCCCGGCGGGCGGCAGCGCGCACGTCCGCGTCCAGGACGTCGCGGTCACCCGCGGGTCGCGGCGGATCCTGCACGACGTGTCGGTCACCGTCTCGGCCCGGTCCCGGATCGCCGTCGTCGGCGAGAACGGGCGGGGGAAGACGACGCTGCTGCACGTCCTCGCCGGGCTGATCCCGCCCGACGAGGGCACCGTGCACCGCGCCGGCACGATCGGCCTCGTCCGCCAGGAGCTGGCGGCGCGCGACGGTGAGACCGTCGGCACGCTGACGTCCGCGGCGCTGGCCGCCCCGCTCGCGGCCCTCGCGGCGCTGGACGAGGCGACCGCGGCCGTGGCCGCCGGTGATCCGGCCGCCGGCGACCGCTACGCCACGGCGCTGGAGGCCGCCACCCGGCTCGACGCGTGGGACGCCGAGCGCCGCGTCGACGTCGCCCTCGACGCGCTCGGCGCGTGCACCGACCGCGACCGCCGGTTGTCGACGCTGTCGGTCGGGCAGCGGTACCGGGTCCGGCTGGCGTGCCTGCTCGCCGCCCGGCACGACGTGCTGCTGCTCGACGAGCCGACCAACCACCTCGACGCAGGCGGGCTGGACTTCCTGACCCGGCGGCTGCGCGAGCACGACGGCGGGCTCGCCGTCGTCAGCCACGACCGGGCGCTGCTGCGCGACGTCGCCGACCGGTTCCTCGACCTCGACCCGAGCCGCGACGGGAGGCCGCGGCTGTACGCGGGCGGCTACGACGCCTGGCAGGACGCACGGCGCGGCGAGCGCGAGCGCTGGGAACAGGACTTCGAGGAGCAGCGGGCCGAGCACCAGCGGCTGCAGGACGAGGTGTCCAAGGCCCGCGACAGGCTGTCCACCGGCTGGCGGCCGGACAAGGGCACCGGCAAGCACCAGCGCCAGTCCCGCGCGCCGGGCGTCGTGCAGGCCCTGAACCGGCGGCAGGACGCCCTTGAGGCGCACCGCATCGATGTGCCGGAGCCGCCGCCGGTCCTGCGATGGCCTGACCTGGGCGTCCGGTCGCGGGTGCCGCAGCTCCGGGCCCACGGCGTCACCGTCGACGGGCGGCTGCCCGGGCCGGTCGACCTCGCCCTGGACGGCGGCGACCGGCTGCTCGTCACCGGACCCAACGGCGCCGGGAAGTCCACGTTGCTGGCGGTGCTGGCCGGTTCGCTCCAGCCCGCGGACGGACGCGTCTGGAGAGCGAACGGCACCCGGGCCGCCCTGATCGCGCAGGAGACCACCGAGCACGACCCCGACCTCACGGCCCGCGAGGTGTATGACCGTCATGTGGGGCGGCTGGTGGCCCGCGCAGAGCTGCGCGACGCCGACGTCGTCCCGCTCGGGGCGCTCGGGCTCCTGGACTCCGCCGCGATGCGGACGCCGACCGCGCGGATGTCGCAGGGCCAGCAGCGGCGCCTCGACCTGGCCCTCGCCCTGGCCGGGCGCCCCGGCCTGATCCTGCTCGACGAGCCGACCAACCACCTGTCGTCGACGCTGGTCGACGAACTGACCAGCGCGATCCGCACCACCAGCGCCACCGTCGTCGTCGCCACCCACGACCGGCAACTCCTGAGAGACCTCGCCGACTGGCCGCGCCTCGACGTCGGACGGCCGATGAAGATGTAGCCGGTCAGGTCCAGCGGGCCAGGGCCGCTTCCAGGGGTTCGTAGCCGTCGTCCGCCCAGGCGATGTGGCCGTCGGGGCGGACGAGGACGGCGTCCACGTCCACGTCTCCGCGCGGGTGCGGGACGCCGCCGTGGCGTGGCCGGTCGCCCAGTTCCAGGACGGCGTGCCGCCCCGAGCGCAGGACGGCAGGGTCGAGCCCCGGCATCGTGCGGCCGATGAGCGGATGCCGTCCGGGGAGCTCGTAGCGGACGTCGAGACCGGAGACCAGCCCGGCGAGGTGGCGGTTGGCCTCGGGGATCTTCAGGAGTTCGGCCAGGATGCCGCGCAGGGCGGCGACGTCCTCGTCAGGGATCAGCAGGACTCCCTGCGCGCGCGTGTTCGCCAGGACGGCGGCCCCGACCGGATGCCGTTCGGCGTGGTAGGTGTCCAGCACCTTAGGGTTGCCGCGCAGGTCGGCGGCCAGTTTCCAGCCGAGGTTGAAGGCGTCCTGGAGGCCGAGGTTGAGTCCCTGCCCGCCGGTCGGCGAGTGGACGTGGGCCGCGTCGCCCGCGAACAGCACGCGCCCGTGCCGGTAGCGCTCGACCTGCCGCGAGGCGTCGGTGAAGCGCGAGGCCCACCGGATCTCCCGCACGTCGGGGACGGCGCGGCGCACCTCGTCCAGGCTGACGGGCGTGCCGCGGTCGGCGGTCTGCTGCTCGGGTCCGGCGATCAGGGCCCGGTACAGGCCGTCCCCCAGCGGCAGGACGTTCGCGACGCCGTCCTCGGGACGGTCGAACGAGGGCAGCCGCCACCGGCCGGGCCGCTCCCGCGTGAGCGTGACGTCGGCGACGACGGCGGACACGCGGCCGTCGCGGCCCGGGAACGGCACGTCCAGCAGCGTCCGGACCGTGCTGCGACCGCCGTCGCACGCGACCAGGTACCGGCCGCGGAACTCCCGCCCGGCGCGGACGGTGACCCCGGCCTCGTCCTGCTCGACCCAGGTCACCTCGTGCCCGCGCAGGACCGGGACGTCCCGCTCGGCGAGGCGTCCTTCGAGATGCTCCTCGACCCGCGCCTGGGGGATGCCGATCTGCCGTTCGCCCCACGGCCCGTAGTCGAGCGGCAGACCGGCGAAGTGCCCGGCGGGGAGCGTGTCGGCGGCGCGCTCCAGCAGCGGTTCCAGCATGCCGCGCGAGTCGAGGATCTGCGCGGAGCGGGGCTGGAGGTTGAGCGCCCGGGACTGCCCGGTGCGTTCGGGCCGCCGCTCCAGCACCGCGACGCTCACCCCGGCCAGCGCCAGTTCGCAGGCCAGCATCAGCCCGGTCGGGCCCGCGCCCGCCACGATCACGTCGACGATCACGCCCGCAGGTCCTTCCGCTTGGTGTAGACGAGGTGGAACGCGAACAGCGGCACGGCGATCACCGGCCACACGAGGTTGAGCGCGAACGGAGCGACGTCCAGCGGCAGGACGAAGGCGCCGATCACGTGCAGCACCGCGTTCAGGACCGTGGCCGCGCCCCACACCGCGGTCAGCGTCCGCAGGCCCTGCCGGAACCCGGCGTCGTGGTCCCAGCGGGCCTCCCACTCCCGCAGTCCCTCGGGCCCCACCTTCGTCAGGACGAACGAGCGGAACACGACCATCAGCGCGGGACGCCCGTAGACCACCGAGGCCAGGAGCCACACCCCGGCCACGCCCACGAGCATCCAGATCCAGGAGTCGCGGACGAGCAGGGTGCGCGGGTTCCCGGTCAGCAGGGACAGGACGATCCCGAACACCATCAGGACCATCACGAACAGCGCCGGGTAGTCGACCACGCGCTTCCGGACGAACCGGACCGCCACCACGATCACCGGCACGACCGACGAGGCGACCAGCGCCTGCCACAGGCTCGCGCCCGCCGCGCGCAGCCCGTACAGCACGGCCATCGGCACGACGAGATCGACCGCGATCGGGAGCAGCGGGGCCAGCCGTCCGGGGTCCTTCCGCGCGGCGGGGGCGCCGGCGGGCCGCGCGTGCGCCGCGGGGCTCACGACGCCTCCGCGCGGGTCGCCCGGTCGAACAGCTCCACGAGCTCGCGGGCGTACGCGGCGTGGTCGACGTCCGGCATGGTGGCGACGGCGTCGATCGCGGCGCGCAGGCTGACGGCCATCACGTGCGGATCGAACGCGCGGAACTCGCCCTCGGCCTGGCCCGCCCGGAAGAACTCCCGCGCCATCGCCGCGGGGGTGTCCGAGAACGCGACGCCCTCGCCCCCGCGCGTCCCGCCGATGATCTCGACGAGCGCGCGGATGTGCGCGGGGCGGTCGCGCATGAACGCCAGGTTCGCCTCGATGTAGGCGGCCAGGGTGTCACGGCGGGTCGCCGCCGCGTCCAGCCGCGGCCGCATGAACGCTGCCGCGTCGCCCAGCGCCGTGTCGACCACGGCCTGGATCAGCTCGCTCTTGCCCTTGAAGTGGTACGAGATCAGCCGGGTGCTGCTGAGCCCGGCGTGCTCGGCGATCCGCCCGAACGAGGCCTGGCCGTACCCCGCCTCGGCGATGACCTCGATGGCCGCGGCCACGATCTGCGCTCGCCGCGCGACGGCGGCCGGGGAACGCGCCCCCTCATTTACTTGCATGAGTAAGAGATTACTCAGCCAAGTAAATCTGTCAACGGCAGGCAGAGGCCGCCGCTCTCACGGCGGTCGGCCGGGGCGGCGCGTCAGGTCCAGGTCGCCGTGTCCGGGTCGATGCCTCTGGCGCGGGCGTTGGCGTCGATGATGTCGCGGAGCCAGGCGGTCATGCCTGGTTCGATCGCGTCGTAGTAGGCCGCGAAGCCGGGGTCGGCGGCGTATCTCCTCCCCAGGCAGACCTGCATCGAATGGGTGCAGTCGAAGTACTCGCCGATCGAGGCCCTGTGCCGTTCGGCCAGAGCGTCGGCTTCGGCGCTGCCCGGCCTGACGCCGGCGCGCTTGGCCGCCGCCAGGTCGTTCTCGAGCGTCGCGACGTCGCCGGCGATCTGCTGCCAGTCCTCTGAGGTCCTGCCCGCGGCGCGCTCGGCGGACTGCGCCCACTGAGCCGTGTCGCCCCACCGGTCGCGTGCGGCCGCGAGCCATGACGGCTGCCACCGCCGCCCGAAGATCGCGACTTGTTCCTCCGCGGAGAGCAGGATGCCGGCGCTCGCGGCCTCGATCAGGCGATCGACCGCGTCGACCATCGCCTGCAGCCGGGAGATCCGGTCGAGGAGTTGGGCGCGCTGCCGCCTCAGCGGCACGGTCATGTCGGCGGCCGGAGCCGCGAGAAGACCACCGATGTCGTCGAGGGACAGACCCAGTTCGCGGTAGATGAGAACCCGGTGGATGCGTGCGACGTCCGCCGCCGAGTAGAGCCGGTAACCGCCGGCGGTCCGTCCCGACGGGCGGACGAGCCCGATCGCGTCCCAATGGTGGAGGGTGCGGACGGTGACCCCCGCGTGCGATGCCACGGCCCCGACGGCCAGCCCGCCGGCGCCCGCGGCATCGTCCCCTGCGTCGTCGGTCACGCCGCCGAGTCTGACATGCGAGGTCTCACCCCTGGGGAAGGGGGATTCCGACCGCTTCGAGGTCGCGCGCCTCGGGGCTGTCAGGGTCGAGGGCACGGGCCGCGGTGATGATCACACGGGCGTTCTCCGGTGTGATGACCTCCAGATCCACGGTGTTCCAGGGGGTCTTCCGCGGTCCCGCCGTGCATCCGGGCACCAGCGCGGTGCACGCCTGCGCGATCTCGTCGATCTGGCTCAGCACGCAGGAGAAGGTGACGCTCACCGCCGGAGGGGCCGGCGGGGCGCCGGTCGGGACGAGCAGGACGTCCTGGAACCTCCACCGGCGAAGGTGCGTGACCTGGCCGGGGATCGTGAACAGGTCGATGAAACCGAACCCGCGCACCCAGAAGTCCGCGGACGCGGCCAGGTCCGACGTCGGCACGTTGACGAACATCGGCATGCCGTAGATACCCCGGTAGATCTCGGGAGGCGTCGCGTCAGGCCCGGGCGGAGGAACGGGGCTGACCTCGAACGCTTCGAAGTAGTCGCTCATGCGTTCAGCGTGGAGCCTGACGCAACGTCAGGGTCAAGCCCGGACAGGACGCCTCGGAATGGGGCATCGCGCTGGGAGCGTTGTAAAGGAAATGACTACGGTGGAGGAGCGGTCGACCGCGGACCGCGTCGGCACGCTGGAGCCCATGGCGTCGCCGACCGGCGTCCGGGCGGGCCTGGCCGAGCCGCCCGCCACCCGCACCCTCGTCGCCTGTGCGGGCTGATCATGATCAAGGTGCGCTCCTTCAGGGAGACCGACCGCGCGGAGCTGCGCAGGCTGTTCCGGCGCGCGGGTGAAGCGTCCCCGAGCGCCGGCCGGTGGGGCCACGAGGATTCCGAAGCGGCCATCTACCTGGACCCGTACATGGACCTGGCACCGGACTCGCTCTTCGTCGCCGTGCTCGACGGAGCCCTCGTCGGTTACCTGACGGGGTGCCTCGACAGCGCGAAGTTCCCCAGTGAGAGCGAGCGCGTCGGTCGGGCCATCCGGAAGTATCGACTGGTCTTCCGTCCCAGGACCGCCCCCTTCTTCGCGCGTGCGGCCTTCGACGCGGCGTCGGTCGCGCTGCGGCGGGAGCCCACCGCGTGGGGGTTCCGCGACCCCCGCAGGCCCGCGCACCTGCACATCAACCTCGCACCGGAGGCACGGGGCACCGGTGCCGCCGACGCGCTGCTGAACCGCTGGTTCGACCGGCTCCGGGAGACCGGCTCGCCCGGCTGCCACTTGCAGACCCTGGTCGAGAACACCCGCGCCGTACGGTTCTTCCGGCGCATGGGCTTCGTCGAACACGGCCCGACCCCGCTCGTCCCCGGCTTCCGGTACGACGGCAGGCGGATGCACCAGCAGACGATGATCTGGCCCCCTCGACCAGACGGGCCCTGAGGCGATCGCCCCGCGATGAGTTTTCCGTTCGGCCCTGGTCGTACTTGGTGACCCCAAGAGAGCGGAGGCATGGGATGAGCGAGACCACCCGGATCACCCAGCTCGCCACGGTCGGAATCCGCGTCACCGACCAGCAGAAGGCGACCGAGTTCTACGTCGATGAGCTCGGTTTCGAAATACGGCGGGACGTGCCCTTCGGGCCCGGTCGCTGGATCGAGGTGGCACCACCGGGAGCGACGACGACCATCGCGCTCGTTCCAGGAGAGATTCCGGCCGGTATCCGCCTGACGACCACGGACGCCGACGCCGACCACACGGCCCTGCGCGCACGAGGCGTCGACGTGGATGCGGAGGTCATGCGAATGGGACCGGGAGTGCCGCCGATGTTCTCCGTCCGCGACCCGGACGGCAACAGCCTCATTCTCATCCAGGACTCCTGAACGAACGGTGACGGCGATGGACAAGCAGTTCACTGCGCATATGCAGAAGAGCCCGAGCAAAGGCGGCTGGACCTATGTCGTATGGCCCGAGTCGGCCGAGTTCTTCGGCACCCGTGGACGGGTGAGCGTACGGGGCACGATCGATGGCCATCCGTTCCAGAGTTCGTTCATGGCCCTGGGGGACGGCACCCACAAACTGCCGGTGAAGGCGGACGTGCGCAAGGCGATCGGCAAGCAGGAAGGAGACACCGTGACCGTCCGTCTCCAGGAGTGGTCGAAACCCTAGGCGGTACGGCCGGCGGCCGGTACGCGGCCCCGCCCCCTCCGCCACCGCGCCGGAGGGGGCGGGATATAACGACAGCATGGACTTCAAGTTGGAGCTGGTCGCGGTGCCCGTTTCGGACGTGGACCGCGCGCTGGCCTTCTATACCGACAAGGCCGGGTTCGTCCTGGACCACGACCACCGGGTGAGCGACGAGATCCGGTTCGTTCAGCTGACGCCGCCGGGGTCGGCGTGCTCGATCGCCTTCGGCGAGGGGGTCGTCGAGACGGCGCCCGGCTCCCTCCAGGGCCTGCAACTGGTGGTCTCGGACGCCGACGCCGCCCGAGCGGAGCTTGCCGGACGGGGTGTCGAGGTCAGCGAGGTGCAGGAGTTCCCCTAGGGCCGTTTCGTCTTCTTCGAGGACCCGGACGGCAACGGCTGGAGCGTCCAGCAACTCGTGGCACGAAGCTAGAGCCGCCGAGCCCGGCTCGCGCCGGAACCGTCGGGCGGGTGCGGACGCCCGGCGTCCGGCGGATACTTCGATCATGGTTGTGCTGGAGACGGAGCGGCTCGTCATGCGGCCGCTGACGGGTGACGACTTCGCCGATTACGCCGCGATGCTCGCCGATCCGCAGGTCGCGGGAAGGCTGGCGGAGAGCGTCGGCACTTCGCCTGCTGATGCTTGGCGGAGTCTCGCCTTGTTCATCGGGCACCGGGAGATGCGCGGTTACTCGCACTGGGCGCTGGTGGAGAAGGCCACGGGCCGGTTCGTCGGGCGCGCCGGGCCCTGGCAGCCGCACGGGTTCCCGGGGCTGGGCGTCGGCTGGTGCCTGGCGCGAGAGCACTGGGGGAAGGGGTACGCCACGGAGGCGGCCCGCGCTTCTGTGGATTACTGCTTCAGGGAGCTGGAGGCAGAGGAAGTGGTCTCCGTCATTCTGCCGGGCAACTCCCCCTCGATCGCCGTCGCAGAGCGGATCGGTCACCACTACCTGCGCGATATCCAGTACCGCGGCCAGACCGTCCACGTCTACGGCCAGCGTCCGAGTTCGACCTGAGATATTGCTTTGCGGGTGAGAGGGGCGCCTGCCTAGGCTCCGGCGGGTGGGACGCACCGTCATCGTGGGCGACGTTCACGGCTGCTTCGACGAGCTGATCGATCTGCTGGAGAAGGTGGAACTTCAGCCGGACGACCTCCTCGTCAGCGTGGGCGATCTGGTCGACCGGGGTCCGGCGCCCGGGAAGGTCGTCGGGTTCTTCCGCGATCGTCCGAACTCGGTCGTGGTCATGGGCAACCACGAGCGCAAGCACGTGCGCGGGATCTTCTCCTACGCGCAGGAGATCACGCGCCTGCAACTGGGCGACGAGTACGCCGAGACGGTCGAGTGGATGCGGACGCTCCCGTACTTCTTCGAGAGCGGGGACGTCCGGGTCGTGCATGCGGCGCTGGTCCCCGGTGCGCCTCTCGCCGTCCAGCGGGAGGAGATCCTCTGCGGTTCGACCAGCGGCGAACGGGAACTCGCCGCGCTGTTCCCGGACGGCCACTGGCACGACCGCTACACCGACGACAAGCCGGTCGTGTTCGGGCACCACGTCACCGGCCGGGAGCCGTTGATCCGCGACGGGAGGGTCTTCGGGCTCGACACCGGCGCCTGCCACGGCTGGAACCTCACCGCGTTGTGCGTTCCGGGGTTCACGGTCCACTCGGTGGCTGCACGCGCCGATCACTGGTCGGCCGTCAAGCGGGAGTGGCAGTTGCCGGTCCTGAAGGCCAAGCCGTGGCGTGACTTCGCCTGGTCGGAGCTGAGCGAGAAGGCGGCCCGGTTCTCCGGCACGTCCGATG
Source organism: Actinomadura sp. NPDC048032 (assembly GCF_040653175.1). Classification (NCBI taxonomy): domain Bacteria; kingdom Bacillati; phylum Actinomycetota; class Actinomycetes; order Streptosporangiales; family Thermomonosporaceae; genus Actinomadura; species Actinomadura sp. NPDC048032. The sequence continues at coordinate 13,480 of NZ_JBEZJP010000005.1, read as the reverse complement.
CGGCGTCGCGGGAATGGCTCCGGGCGGTCGAGGAGTGGGCCGCTCGGCTGCGCGCCCTGGCTCCCGTTCTGGTCGATGCGGCGCACCGCGTCTCCATGGAGCTCACCCCGGACGAGATGCGGCGGCATCCGGTTGCGCCGGTGCTGTTCCAGGCCCGCGGCGGGCGGCTCGACCAGACCGCGTTGGCCAGGCGGTGCGCGACACCGCGCAGGACGCTGGAGGTGGCGGCCGCCCTGGGAGTCGTCGCTCCCGACCTGCCCGGCTGAAGCGTCGCTGCGTGGTAGCGTTGCGATCGCATAGACGACGTGTCGGCTACGGGACGAGAAACGGGAGGTGAGGTTGATGAGCGCCGCGAAGGCCGCTGCCGTGTGCAGCGCCCGCCGGACCATCCTCACGTCCCGGGCCCTGGTCTGACCTGACGTCCACAACCCCCTCGAAGCCCTAGCGGTTTTCGGGCGGTTGCGCTCTGTGCCGATCGGGGCCCTCGTTCAAGGGTCTTCACGTTGTCTCATTCTTTCTCCACCCAGCCGCGCCCTCTGGCGCGGTACGGCTGGGACGATGCGTACGAGCACGCCTTCACGCCTCATCACGCCGCCGGGCTGGTCCCGGCCCGGATCGTGCGGGCCGAACGCGGCCTGTGCGAGGCGGTCACCGATGCGGGGATCGTCCGTGCGGAGATCCCCGCCGCCCGGCAGGGTGATCCGCTCGCTGCGCCGTGCACCGGCGACTGGGCGGCGCTCCGTCCCGCGACCGCCGACCATGCCGCGATGCTGCACGAAGTTCTGGAGCGGCGCACCGCCCTGGTGCGTTCCAGCGCGTCGCGCACCTCGCACGGGCAGGTCCTCGCCGCCAACGTCGACACGGTCGCGGTGACCGTGTCTTTGGCCGCCCCGCTCAAACACGACCGCACCGAGCGGATGCTCGCCCTGGCCTGGGAGAGCGGCGCGCAGCCGGTCGTGGTGCTCACCAAGGCCGACGCGGGCGCCGACCCGGTCTCGGCCCAGGCCGAGGTGTCAGCGGTGGCGCCCGGCGTGGACGTGCTGGTCACCAGCGCCGCGACCGGGGAGGGCGTGGACGTCCTGACCGCCGTCCTGACCGGCACGGTCGTGCTGCTCGGCCCCTCGGGGGCGGGCAAGTCCACTCTGGGCAACGCCCTGCTGGGCGAGCCCCTTCTGGCCACCGGCGCCGTACGCGCCACGGACGGCAAGGGCCGGCACACCACCGCGTGGAGGGAACTGCTGCCGCTGCCCGGCGGCGGCGTCCTGCTGGACACCCCGGGCCTGCGCTCGATCGGCCTGCACGATGCCCAGGACGGGCTGGAGCAGACCTTCGCCGATATCCAGCGGCTCGCTGAGGACTGCCGGTTCACCGACTGCGCGCACATGAGCGAGCCGGGCTGCGCGGTCCTGGCGGCCGTGGAGGCCGGGACGGTGCCGGAGCGGCGGCTGGAGAGCTATCACCGGCTCCTGCGGGAGAACGCCTACGCCGCCTCGCGCACCGACGCGCGGCTGCGGGCCGACCGCGAGGCCGCCAGGAAGAACATCACGCAGCACCTGCGCGCCACCTACCGCTTCAGGGAGCGCCAGCAGTGACCTCCATCGAGAACAGGACCGCCATGCCCGCCTGGATCACCCGCTCCGAGACCGCCGAAGACGTGCCCGCCATCCGCGAGATCGTCCTGGCCGCCTTCCCCACCGCCGAGGAGGCCCGCATCGTCGACACCCTGCGCGCCGACCCCGAGGCGTGGATCGACGGCCTGTCCATGATCAGCACGACCCCCGACGGCACCCCGGCCGGGTACGCGCTGCTGACCCGCTGCCACGTCGACGGCGAGCCCGCGCTCGCCCTGGCTCCGTGCGCCGTACTGCCGTCGTTCCAGCGGACCGGCGCCGGCTCGGCCGCCATCCGCGCCGGTCTGGACGCCGCGCGGGCCATGGGAGAGAACCTCGTCCTGGTCCTCGGCCACGCCGGCTACTACCCGCGGTTCGGCTTCGTCCCGGCCTCCCGCTTCGGCGTCCGCGCGCCCTTCGAGGTCCCGGACGAGGCCATGATGGCCCTGGCCCTGGACGACGCCCGCCCGGTCCCGACCGGCACCATCCACTACCCCGCCGCATTCGGAGTCTGACCCCACCCGGTGGTGCCCCACCCCTCGGGGCACCACCGCCCCGGGCGGGGCGTTCCGCGGGCGGTGGGGTCAGATTCCGAGGCCGCGGCCGATGATCTCTTTCATGATCTCGGTGGTGCCGCCGAAGATGGTCTGGATGCGGACGTCCTGGTAGGCCTTGGCGATCGGGTACTCGGTCATGTAGCCGTAGCCGCCGTGCAGCTGGACGCAGCGGTCCACGACCCGCTTGAGCAGCTCGGTGTTCCACCACTTGAGCATCGCGGCCTCGTCGGGGGTCAGCTCGCCCCGGCCCTCCTTGACGATGCACTCGTCGGTGAAGGACCGCGAGACGGTCAGCTCGGTCTTCATCTCGGCGAGCGTGAACCGGTTGTGCTGGAACTTGCCGATGGGACGGCCGAACGCCTCGCGGGTCTTGCAGTACTCCAGGGTCTGCTCGAAGGCGGTCTCGGCGGCGGCCTGCGCGGTGGCGCCGATGGACAGCCGCTCGCGGGCGAGGTTCTGCATGAGGTAGATGAAGCCCATGCCCTCCTCGCCGAGGAGGTTCTCCTTCGGGACGCGGACGTTGTCGAAGAACAGCTCGGCGGTGTCCTGGGCGTGCATGCCGACCTTGTCGAGGTTGCGGCCGCGCTCGAAGCCCTCCATGCCGCGCTCGACGGCGAGGAGGCTGACGCCCTTGGCCCCGGCGGACGGGTCGGTCTTGGCGACGACGATGACGAGGTCGGCGAGGATGCCGTTGGAGATGAACGTCTTCGAGCCGTTGAGGACGTAGTGGTCGCCGTCCTTCAGCGCCGTGGTCCTGATGCCCTGGAGGTCGGACCCGGCGGCGGGCTCGGTCATCGCGATCGCGGTGATGATCTCTCCGGAGCAGTAGCCGGGGAACCAGCGCCTCTGCTGCTCGGGGCTGCACAGCTGCCGCAGGTAGCCGCCGTTGATGTCGTTGTGGACGGCGAAGCCGGGCCCGTGCACGCCGGCCTTCGCCAGCTCCTCGTTGAAGATCACGTAGTAGCGGTAGTCGGGGTCGCCGCCGCCGCCGAACTCCTCCGGCATGTCGATGCCGAGCAGGCCCGCGCGCCCGGCCGCCAGCCAGACCTCGCGCGAGACGATCCCGTCCTTCTCCCACTGCTCGTGGTGGGGCGCGATCTCCTTGGCGATGAAGGAGCGCACCATGTCGCGGAAGGCCTCGTGCTCCTCGGTGTAGATGTCGCGTCCCATCCGCCGGTCTCCCTACTGAGTGCGTGCCGACAAGTAAGTGCGTGCTGATACACGATTAATGTAACACTGGTGCTGTCACATACAGGGAGGCGGCATGGAGCTGACCGTCGACGAGCTGGCCTCGCGCGCCGGGGTCACCGTCCGGACCGTGCGGTTCTACGCCGGGCGCGGCCTGCTGCCCCCGCCGAGGCTGCGCGGCAGGACGGGCCTCTACGGCGCCGACCACCTCGCGCGGCTCGAACTCGTCCGGGAGCTCCAGTCGCTCGGGCTCACGCTCGCCTCGATCGAGAAGCACCTCCAGCGGATCCCGCTGGACGCGCCGGCCGAGGACCTCGCCCTCCAGCGCGCCCTGCTGTCCCCCTGGGCGCCCGAGCGCCCGGAGGACCTCGACCGGCACGAGCTGGACCGTCGCGCCGGACGCCACCTCGACGACGAGACGATCGCACGCCTGGAGGCCCTCGGCGTCGTCGAGCGGCTCCCCGACGGCCCGGCGGGCGAGGTGCGGGTCGTCAGCCCCGCGCTGCTCGGCGTCAGCGCCGAACTGGCCGCGCTCCCGCTGCCGCTGGACACGCTGGTCGCCTCGTACGAGGCCGTGGACCGGCACACGACCGCGCTGGCCGACGAGCTCCAGCAGGTCTTCCGGGACACCGTCGTCCGCCCCTACCGGGCGGGCGGCCGGGAACCGCGGGAGCGCGAGCGGCTCATGGAGATGGCCGGGAAGCTCAAGCCGCTGATGATCCAGTCGCTGGTCACGTCGTTCCAGCGGGCGGTCGACCGGGCGCTCCGCCGGTCGGTGCCCGACTAGGCCGGGCGGTCGGCGGCTAGGAGTTCTTCCATTCCTGGCCCTCGTACTCGACCAGGCGCGGGTGGACGAGGGTGTTGACGTCCACGTCGCGGGTCCGGCGGTCCTTGGGGAACACCGCCGCCGCCTGGAGCACCGGCCCGTCGAGGAAGCGCAGGCCGGGGACGTCCCGGGGCAGCTCCAGCGCGGGGGGACGCTTCCCGGGGGACGCCAGGACGAACCCCCAGTCGCCGAAGCTCGGCACGTCCACGTGGTAGGGGGTGGTCGCGAGGCCGGCGGCGGCGACGGACTTCTGGATGCTCCAGAACGACTTGGGCGCGAAGTAGGGCGACCCGGACTGCACGACGATCCGCCCGCCGGGCGCCAGGGCCCGCTTCACCATCCCGTAGAACTCGACCGAGTACAGCTTGGCGGTGGACACGTCGTCGGGGTCGGGCATGTCCACGATGACCGCGTCGAACTGCCGGTCCAGGCCGCGCAGCCAGGAGAACGCGTCCGCGTTGACGGTCTGGGCGCGCGGGTCCTCGAAGGAGCGGCGGTTGAGGGACTCCAGCGGTCCGTACGTCCGGGCCAGGTGGATCATCTCGGGGTCCAGCTCGACCAGCGTCGCGCTCTGGACGTCCCGGTAGCGCAGCACCTCGCGCAGCGCGAGGCCGTCCCCGCCGCCGAGGATCAGCACCCGCCCGTGCGGGCCCGACATCAGCGGATGGACGAGCGACTCGTGGTAGCGGTACTCGTCCAGCGAGGAGAACTGGAGGTCGCCGTTCAGGAAGAGCCGCAGGTCCGAGGGGCCGACCCCGGCCCGCCGGGTGATGACGATCTCCTGGTAGGGGGTGCGCTTCGCCACCGCGATCGGGGCGTCGTACAGCGCCTGCCGCGCCGACACCTCGAACCCGTCCGCGAGCGTGTACGTCACGCCGAGGGCGGCGAGGACGGCCACCATGCCGGCGGCGAGCGCGATCCGGGCGGCGCGTCCGACCTCGCGGCGGAACAGCCACATCACCACGGCCATCCCGGCGACGGCGTTCACCACGCCGACGAGCAGCGCGCCCTTGATGTGCCCGAACGTGGGCAGCAGCAGGAACGGGAACGCCAGGCCGCCGATCAGCGCGCCGACGTAGTCGGCCGCGAACAGGTCGGCCACCGCCGACCCGGCGTCCTGCCTGCGGATCCGCTGGAGCAGCGTCATCAGCAGCGGGATCTCAGCGCCGATCAGCGCCCCGACCGCGAACGCCACCACCACCAGCGCCGGGACGTACAGGTCGAGCCAGGCGAACGCCGCGTACAGCACGAGGACCGACACGCCGCCGATCAGCGCGAGCACGCCCTCCACGACCGCGAACGCCACCACGGCGCGGCCCTGCAGCGGCTTGGCGGCCAGCGAGCCGACGCCCATCGCGAACACCATCACCGACAGGACGATCGACGCCTGCGTGACGGAGTTCCCGACGAGGTAGCTGCCGAGCGCGACCAGGGCCAGCTCGTACACCAGGCCGCACGCCGCGCACGCGAACACGGCCGCGAGGACCAGCGCCCGCGCCGCCCGCGCCGGGACGCGCAGTCTCCCCGGGCCGTCCCCCTCGGGACGGGACGGCTCCGGGGAGGGGTCGCCGGACGGCCGGACGGCCTGGTCCAGATCGCGGGACGTCAGGAGACCGCCCCGGCCACGATCGCCGCGACCCCGAGGTCGGCGGCGGCGACGACCCAGCCCGCCGGGTGGATCGCGCCGGCCGTCCCGCCCCCGTCCACGAGCGTCGCGCCGAGCTTGCCGGGGGTGAGCACGTCCAGCAGGAAGAACGCGACGATCATCAGCACGATGCCGATCCCGCCGAACACGGCGGTGTCCACCAGCCCCTCGGAAAGGTCGCTGTCGCTGGTGACGATCGCGGTGGTGACGATCAAGGAGACGCCGAGGAGCTTGGCGGCCAGCAGGAGCGCGGCGCCGCGGTTGCCCTCGGTCCAGATCTGCTTGCCGAGCTTGCCGGGCGTCGTCACCTCCACGACCAGGTAGCCGAGCGCCATCAGGGCGATGCCGACCGCGCCGTAGGCGAAGGTCGCGCCGATCTCGTGAAGGATGTCGTCGTTCATGTGTCGCTCCTCATCTGCCCGACCGCGTCATTTGCCCGACCCGGGTCCGCCGCCGCGGAAGGACGCGGCGCCCCTGCTCGTCCATCCGTTGCTGCCCGGACTGCTCCAGCGCCCGCTCACGTGCGAGTAGTGGCGGCTGTAGCCGCCGCGCGGGTTGTCGACCGTGATCCGGCTGCCCGTCCCGTTCGGCAGGACGCCGACGACGAGCTTCGGGTAGCGCATGAAGATGCCGCCGTTGGCGCCCATGGTGGCCAGGTCGTCCACCCGGTCGATCGGCTTGAACTTGCGGCCGATCTCCGAGGCGACCGTCTGGGGGGCCTTCGGCGACCGGTAGGTGTCGTATCCGACCTTGGTGTACTTGTCGGCGATCCAGGACGACTGCGACTTCCCGCAGCCGCCGAGCGCCGTGGCGGTCAGGGCGGCGGCGGCCACCGCGCCCGCCACCCGGTATCTGCTGTTCATGAGGGTCTCACCAGCCGGCTCCGCGTCATCACGATCTCCCGGGTCTGCGGGTAGGCGTGCCAGGTGCGCCATCCGAGCGCTGCCTCCTGCCCCGCCGTGTCCTCCAAGGCAAGGACGGTGACGGCGTGCGGGGATCCGGGGAAGGCCCCGGTCAGCGCGTCACCGCGGTCCGCGAGCCGGGCGCACACGGCCTCGACGGCGCGGGCGAACGCCGTCCCGTCGCTGTGCGCCGCGGTCGTCGCGGCGAAGTCGTACGCCCAGCCGGGCACGCTCGCCGCCGCGTGGCCGGGCAGCGGGTCGGCGCGTCCGGGCAGGCACGCCACCGTCTCGCTCAGCGGCCCGGCGATGACCTGGTGGGACGCGCCGAGCAGTCGCAGCTCCACGGTCAGGCCCGCGCGCTCCACCGGCAGGACGGCGAGCGCGTCCATCGGCGGCAGGCCGAGCGCGAACGAGAGCCCGTCGGCGCGGGCGTCCGCGTAGGGGGTGTCGAGGGTGGCCTGCAAGGTCAGCTACCGCCCGGGTAGATCGTCATCGATCCCGCCGGGACGCGCTCGCCGAGGCCCGCCTCCCACTGGCCGCCCCCGTACTGCTCGAACGACAGGTACCTGCCGCGCGGGCCCTCGTAGTCGACGTACTCGACGCGGCCCTGCACGCCGACGCCCGTCGTGCCCTCGCTGGTGTAGTCGGCGGTGCCGTGCTCGTCGCGCCGGTACTCGACGCCGTCCACGACGATGCTCTTCTCCCCCGGCCGCAGGTCGCCGATCTCGTACTCGTTCCACCAGACGACTTCGAGGTCGGGGTCCTCCTCGACGGAGATCCACACCTTGGCGCCCTCGATCGTGTCGGCGTCCAGGAGGTGCTCGCTCCAGGTGAAGCCGCCCTCCTTCAGCCGCAGCGAGCCGCGGACGAAGTAGCGGGTGCCGAGGTACTCCACCATGTCGCCGGCCTTGAGCGTGCGCGGGTCGCCGGCCACCTGGTCCTCGGCGGCGAACGGGTCGCGCGGGACGGCCGGGGCGGGCGCCGGCGCCGGAGCGCCCGAGCGGCGCCGCAGCAGGACGACGATGAGCACGACCAAGGCGATCAAGATCAGTGCCAGCAGGACCACTATCGCCGCTTTGCCCACGGCACCTCCATCGTTTCGTCCGTTCAAGGGGGACAGACCTGCGGATCCTACCGACTGTGGCCTGTCCGGCCCATACCGCGATCAGACGTATCAAAAGGAGATGCGGTTTCGCCCGGCAACTCCCGAATCACCGCGCGGGACGCCCGGACCGGAACCGGCCGAGGCCGAGGGCGGGCGCGGCGGGTCAGAGGCGGGCGACGGCGGCGGCGACGCGGGCGTCGGTGGCGGTGAAGGCGATGCGGACGTGCCGGGCGCCGCCGGGGCCGTAGAACTCGCCGGGACCGACCAGGATGCCGAGGGACGCCAGGTGGGCGACGGTGTCCCAGCAGGGCTCGTCCCGCGTGGCCCACAGGTACAGGGACGCCTCGGAGTGCTCGATGCGGAAGCCGTGCCGCTCGAACGCCTCGCGCAGCGCGGCGCGGCGGCGCGCGTACCGGGCCCGCTGCTCGTCGACGTGGGCGTCGTCGCCGTAGGCCACGGTCATCGCGGCCTGCACCGGAGCCGGGACGATCATGCCGGCGTGCTTGCGGACCTCCAGCAGCCGCTTCACCAGCGCGAGGTCGCCGGTGAGGAACCCGGCGCGGTAGCCCGCCATGTTGGAGCGCTTGGACAGCGAGTTCAGCGCGAGCAGCCCCTCGTGGGAGCCCTCGCAGACGTCCGGGTGCAGGATCGAGATCGGCGGGTTGTCCCCGTCCCAGCCGAACTCCAGGTAGCACTCGTCGCTGACGACGACCGCGCCGCGGCCGCGCGCCCACGCCACGACCTTGCGCAGGTGCTCGGCGGGCAGCACCTTGCCGGTCGGGTTGGACGGCGAGTTCACCCACACGATCTTCGGGGAGACCGGGCCGAGCGCGAGCGTGCCGTCGGTCGCGACGGGGTCGGCCCCGGCGAGCCGGACCCCCACGTCGTAGGTCGGGTAGGCCAGCGCGGGGAAGACGACCTTGTCGCCGGGGCCGGCGCCGAGCAGCGTCGGCAGCCAGGCGACGAGCTCCTTGGTGCCGATGACGGGGAGCACGGCGTCGGGGTCGGCGGCCGTCACGCCGGCGCGGCGCCGCAGCCATCCCGCGACCGCCTCGCGCAGCTCCGGGGTCCCGTAGGTCTGCGGGTAGCCGGGCGCGTCGGACGCGGCGGCGAGGGCCTGGCGGACGAACTCGGGCGTGGGGTCCACGGGCGTTCCGACAGAAAGGTCGACGATGCCGTCCGCGTGCGCCAGCGCCCGCTCCTTGTACGGCGCGAGCCGATCCCACGGAAAGTCCGGCAGCGTGAACAACGCCCATACCTCCTTGGAGAAACCCGCCGGGCCGCGGTCGTCCCCGACCACGGCCCGGTTCCCGGCGAAGGCGGGCCCCGGAACGCTCCCGTGCGGAGCGCTCCAGACCCGCCCGAGATCAGTCGTCCTGGCTCTGCGGGGGCAGCGCGGCGACGATCGGGTGGTCCTTGTCGATCTTCCCGACCTTGGACGCGCCGCCGGGCGAGCCGAGGTCGTCGAAGAACTCCACGTTGACCTTGTAGAAGTCCTTCCACTGCTCGGGGACGTCGTCCTCGTAGTAGATGGCTTCGACAGGGCAGACCGGCTCGCACGCACCGCAGTCGACGCACTCGTCCGGGTGGATGTAGAGCTGACGCTTCCCCTCGTAGATGCAGTCGACCGGGCACTCCTCGATGCATGCCTTGTCGAGCAGGTCCACGCAGGGCTGCGCAATGACGTAGGTCACGTCAGTGACTCCTCTCGGATTTCCGGCCCCGCCGCACGTCACGGCTCACCGCAAGCTCGCTGTGAATAGTATGGCCACCCCGCCGCCGTCGATTCGACATGGGGGTCCCTACATGTCCGGCCGCTTCGCCGCACGCCTGGTGGTGGCCATCAATGGCGCCGACGTGGGCCAGCGGATCTCGCTGCGCCGCCGTCTGCCTACGGGAGAGTACAGCGACGTCGTGGGCGTACTCGAATCATGGTCCGGAGGGACGCTCGCGGTGCGCCGCCGCGACGGCGAGCTCGTCGAGGTGCCGGAGGCGACCATGGTCGCGGCGAAGGTCGTCCCGCCGCAGCCCCCGCCCCGGCGGCGCCCCCGCCGCGAGGAGCCCGGCGAGGGCTAGCGCCCGCGCCGAAGATCGTCGGCGTGTCGCCGGGACGCCTCGTCCCGGGAGGTTCCGGGCGCCCGTCCACCGATCGGTGGACAACGGGTTCAACCGGTCGAGGCTGTCGGCGCCACCATGCCCGCGACCAGCATTGACGGCATGACGGAAGTTGCTGAGCGGGCGAGCGGGAATCCGGTGACCGGGCCGGAGGAGGTCGTGCGGCTGGAGGCCGTGCGCAAGGTGTACGGCGGTTCCAGGCGCGGTGTGGCGGCCCTGGACGGGGTGACGCTCCGGCTGGCCCGGAAGTCGTTCACCGCCGTGATGGGCCCGTCGGGGTCGGGCAAGAGCACGCTGCTGCACTGCGCGGCGGGGCTGGAGCGGCCGACGTCGGGAGCGGTGCGGCTGGCCGGGGCGGACCTGACGGCGATGGGCGAACGGGCGCTGACCCGGTTGCGTCGCGAGCGGATCGGGTTCGTGTTCCAGGCGTTCAACCTGCTGCCCGAGTTGACGGTGGTGGACAACGTGACGCTGCCGCTGCGGCTGGCCGGCCGCAGGCCCGGCCGGGGCACGGTGGAGGAGGTGCTGGAGCGGGTCGGGCTCGGCGACCGGCGCCGGCACCGTCCCGCGGAGCTGTCGGGTGGCCAGCAGCAGCGGGTGGCGATCGCCCGGGCGCTGATCACGGACCCGGCGGTGATCTTCGGGGACGAGCCGACCGGCGCGCTGGACACCGGGAACGCCAGGGCGGTGCTGGAACTGCTGCGCGAGGTCGTCCGCGAGGCGGGGCGGACGGTGGTGATGGTGACCCACGATCCGGTGGCCGCCGCGTACGCCGACCGGGTGGTGTTCCTGTCCGACGGCCGGATCGCGGGCGCGCTGAACCGGCCGACGCCCGAGCGGGTCGCCGAGTGGATGGCCCGGCTGCGGAGCGAGCCCGCGGCGGCGGGCGCCGAGGACGGCGGGGCCGAGACCGTGCGGGAGCTGTGGTGATCGGGATCGCGCTGCGCACGCTGCGCTTCCACCGGGGCGGGTTCGTCGCCTCGTTCGTCGGGATGTTCCTGGGCGCGGCGATCGTGATCGGCTGCGGCGGGCTGCTGGAGTCGGGGATCCACCGGGCGGCGCCGCCGCTGCGGATGGACGCCGCGCCGATCGTGGTGAGCGGCGACCAGCGCTACCACGGCACGGCCAAGGACGAGGTGTTCGCCGAGCGGGTTCCGCTGGACGCGGGGCTCGCGGGCGAACTGGCCGCGGTGCCGGGCGTGGCCGGCGTGGCGGCGGACGTGTCGTTCCCCGTCACGCTGACGCGCGACGGCCGCCGGCTGACCGGGCACGGCTGGTCGTCGACCCGGCTGGCCCCGTACAGGCTGGTGGAAGGCTCGGCGCCGTCCGGCAAGGGACGGATCGTGCTGTCCGACCGGCTCGGGGTGCGGGTCGGCGAGACGGTCGAGGCGCTGGTGCGCGGCCGTGCCGAGCGGTACCGGGTGTCCGGGCTCGTCGGCGGCGCCGGGAACGGCGCCTTCCTGCCGGACGCCGAGGCCGGGCAGGCCGCCGGCCGTCCGGGCGAGGTCGACTCGATCGGGCTGTTCACCGCCCCCGGAGCCGACGTCGCGAAGGTGCGGCGGGACGTCGAGAGGGCGGTGGACGGCCGCCAGGCGTCGGTCCTGACCGGCGACGAGCGGGGCCTGGCCGAGAACCCGGACGTCATGTCCGAGGGCGAGGACCTGATCCCGCTGGCCGCGGCGTTCGGCGGCCTGTCGGCCATGGTGACGGTGTTCGTGGTGGCCGCCACGCTCGGGCTGTCGATCCGGCGGCGGCGGCCGCAGACGGCGCTGCTGCGGGCGGTCGGCGCCACTCCGGGCCAGATCCGCCGCCTGATCGTCGGCGAGACGATGCTGCTGGCGGTGGTCGCCACGGGGCTGGCCTGCCTGCCCGGCCCGCACGTCGGGCGGTGGCTGCTCGCCGCGTTCGCCGAGGCCGGGGTGGTGCCGGACACGCTCGCCTACCGCGCCGGGATCGTCCCGGTCGTCGCCGGTGCCTGCACCGCGCTGCTCACCGCGCTCGGCGCCGCCGTCGTCGCCGCCCACGGCGCGGCCCGCACCCGGCCTGTCGAGGCGCTCGCCGAGGCGTCCCGGGAGACGCGCCGGTTCAGCCGGGTCCGCCTCGCGCTGGGGCTGGCGTTCCTCGCCGGCGGCGCCGCGCTCGCCTGGGGCACCGCCGGCTCGGACGGCCCCGACGCGGCCGGAGTCGCCACCCCCGCCGCCATGGTGTGGACGGCCGGGTTCGCGCTGCTGGGCCCCGTCCTGGCCGCGGCCGTCACGGCGGCGCTGCGCCGGCCGCTGCGCGCCGCGACCGGCTGCGCCGGGTACCTGGCCACCGAGAACGCCCGGGCCGGGACCTCGCGGCTGACCGGCGCGATCCTGCCGGTCATGCTGGCTACCGGGCTGGCGCTCGCGCTGACCTACATGCAGACCACCCAGACCGAAGGGGCGCGCGCGGTGTTCCAGGAGAACCTCCGCGCCGACCTGGCGGTCACCTCCCCGGCGGGCGGCCTGCCACTGGACACCGTCGACTGGATCGCCCGGCGGCCCGGCGTCGCGGCCGCCTCGGCCCAGGTGACCAGCACCGGCTACATCGAGCCCGCCGAACTGGCGGGGCCGCTGGTCCACAAGGGCGACGCGGGCGAGGGCGCCCCGCAGCCTCCGGCGATGGCGCTGCTGGGGGTCACCGCCGCCGGCGTGACCCGGACGACCGCGTACCGCGCCACCGGCGGTAGCCTCGACGCCCTCGCCGGCGCGTCCGTCGCGCTGCCGGAGCGCTTCGCCGCCCCCTACCGGATCGGCGACACGGTCCCGATGCGGCTGGGCGACGGCAGCCGGGCCGCCCTCAGGCTCGTGGCCACCGTCCGCACGCGGCCCGGATACGAGACCGCGCTGCTGCCCGCCGCGACCCTCCTGCCGCACACCGGCGGCGGGCTCGTCCCGCAGATCATGGTGTCCGTCCGGCCGGGCGCCGACCGCGACCGGCTCGCCCGCACGCTCGCCCAGGGGCGCCCCGGCCTCCGCGTGGTCGACCGGGCGGCGCTGTCCGCGCTGCGCGCCGAGCAGGATCGCACGCAGGCGTGGATGTCCTGGCTGGTGCTGGCCGTGGTCGTCGGCTACGCCGCGATCGCGCTGGTCAACGCCCAGATCCTCGCCGTCGGCGAGCGGCGCCGCCAGTTCCGGCTGCTGCGCCTGGTCGGCGCGGCCCGCCGGCAGGTCCTGCGGATGATGGCGGTGGAGGCCGTCCTGGTCACCGCGGCCGGGCTCGCCGCGGGGGCGCTCGTCGCCGCGGCGACGCTGATCCCGCTGAGCCTGAGCGTCCTGGACGCGCCCGTCCCGCACGGCTCCCCGTGGATCCTCGCCACGGTGATCGCCGCCGCGCTCGCCCTGACCCTGGCCGCCACGCTCCTGCCGACCCTGTCGCTGCTGCGCGCCCGTCCAGGCGGCGCCGTCGCGGGCGGCCGCGGCCCCCACCAGGCCGTGCGGGTCGAGGATGTACTTGCGCGCCGCGCCCCGGTCGAACTCGGCGTAGCCCTGCGGCGCCTGCTCGAGCG